>NZ_DBJD01000069.1:0-31746 GCF_002297065.1 Treponema sp. UBA785
GAAGAAAGTTTTTGCTCATTGTCAGAAGTTTTTTCTTCAGTATTTTTTATTTCGTCAGTTTTTTGAGTTTCTCCATTGCCTTCTGCTTTTTTTTCGAGGCGGACAGGCTTTTGCGGAACTGATTCTTCATAAGAAGGAGCCTTTGCCCTCTCATTCGGTTTTGCCGATTCTTCAAGAACTTTTATCTCCAGATAATCGTCAATGTATTCGCCTTTTAAAACGTCATTTTTGTAAAAATGAAGGACTGTTTCTCCGCTTTTTGTTGTGCGGAGCGTAAAAGTCGTGTTTTCTGTTCCTAGTTTTCGTCCAAAATATCTCAAAATCTGGTCTTTGCCTTCGTCTTCTCCCATGAAAATCCAGCCGCGTCCCGGATAAATTATGTCAACGTACTGGTTGTTTTTTGCGGTCATTGAGCGGCTCGGGGCTTTTTGAGAATCGTTTTCGGCCTGTTCTGCCTTTTCGGCCGGCTCTTCCTGAATTTCTTCAGAAAGCTCGTTTTTGTTCTCAGGTTTTTGTTCGTCTTGAGACAAGTTTTCCTGATTTTCCATAGAATTTTCGTTCAGTTCCAAATTTTCGTCTGTCTGAGGATTTTCTTCTTCGGAATTTTTTTCATTTTCTACTGCCTTTTGCTGAAGTTCTGGTTCGTCTTCGTTTTTTTCTGGAATGTCTTGCGCTTTGTTTTCTTCGGTTCCGCTTGGTTCTGGATTTTGTTCATCTGTGGAAGACTTTATTTCTTCCTCCAAAGGTGAATCTTTTACTTCCGGCTCAACAAAGTCTTCATGAGTTTCTTCTGTTTCGTTCTCGCTTTCTGACAAAAGTTCGTCTTCATCGATTTTTTCAGAAAGCTGGTTTTCGTCATTTTCTGATTTGTTCTGCGTATTTTCTGAATCTTGCAAATTTTCTTCTAGGCTTTTTTCTGAAATTTCTTCATTTGCAGCAGGATTTTGAGAAATTTCTTTGTTTTCGGATGAGTTTTCTGGAATTTCTTCAGTTTTTTTGTCAGAAATCTGTTCTTCCTGCGTTAAATTTTCTTCGTTTTTTGGCGAAGAGGCACAAGAATTTAAAATATAAAGAGAAAAAACGGATGTAAATAAAAACAAAAAAGTTCTGGCTTTAGTTTTCATCAAGGCGCCGCTCCTGTAATTTCGTCAATAATTTTGTCGTTTGAATTTTCAAGCTCTTCAATGAGCTTTGAATCTGGTTTTGAGAAATATTTGCTTATTTCTTCGTCGCTCCAAGAATTTTCTGTTTTTCGCGACAAATAATAATCTTTTTCGATTTCCAGATATTCGGGCGTCATTGGCTCTGAAGTCAAGACATTTTCCGGTTTTTCGAAGGTTTTTGCCTTTGGTTTTCCTGATTGAATAAAAACTACTATTAGCGCAATTACAAAAAAAATCAAAAAAAATGCACTGATTCTTGCCAAAAGAGGTTTTTCGCGAATAAAATCACTTGTTTTTTCTTTTAATTCATCAAAATCAACCATTTTTACTTCTGTTTTTCTTCGGTTTTTTCCTGATTTTCCGATTTTTTGTCGTCAGAAGCAGCTTTTTCCGCCGACTTTTTTTCATCTTCGGCGATTTTTGCTGCCTTTGATTTCTTTGCGGCTTCTTTTGCTTCGGCACGGAATTTTTCAATTTCAGGATCGGTTATAGTTCCGTCCGGATTGTGAATTCGTTTTGCCGGACGCGGAGGAATGTAGACATTTTCTTCCGGAGGAACATCTTCTTCGATAAATTCTTTTTCCGATTCGTCTGGTTCAGCTGAAATTTCTTTGTCGAGACGCATTGTCATAACTTTAGAAACACCAGATTCCTGCATGGTTACACCGAGCATTGTGCTTGCGCCCATTACGGTTTTTTTGTTGTGCGTAATTACAATGTACTGCGAAAGTTTTGCAAAAGAACGCAGCGCGGTTACAAAGCTTGAAACGTTTTTGTCGTCGAGAGCGGCGTCAATTTCGTCAAGGAGACAGAACGGACTTGGCCTTACCTGATAAGTTGCAAAGAGGAGCGCGACTGCCGTCATAGTTTTTTCACCGCCGGAAAGAAGCGCAATGTTCTGGAGCTTTTTTCCAGGAGGTTCGGCGTAAATGTCGATTCCCGAAGTAAGCACATTTTGCGGATCTACAAGGCGAAGTTCTCCTCGTCCGCCGCCAAAAAGACGCCGGAACATATTGTGGAAATTTTTCTTGATTTTGTTGTAAGTGTCGAGGAACATTTCTGTCGACTTTGTCTTGATTTCCTCAGAAACACGGATTAAGTTTTCGAGCGATTTGTTTGTGTCATCGTAACTTGACTGCAATTTTTCGTAGCGTTCCTTTTGCTCTCCAAATTCTTCTGGCGCCATAAGGTTTACGCTTCCGAGCGCTTTTAATTCTTCGCGGGTTTTTGCAAGTTTTTCGCGCAAAACTGCCGAAGAAGTTGTTATTTTGTACATACGCTCTTCAAATTCCATAAGATCGCGGCTGTGAGTGTCGATAAAGTTCTGCTTTATGTTTCGTATGTCGTTGTCGCTTGTTACTAAGTCCATTGCCAGTTTTTCGTACTGGAATTGAATTTTTCTCTGTTCTTCCTGTTTTTTGTCGAGTTTGTTCTGAGTTCCGCTTACAGAAGAATTGCAGCGCACGATTTCGCTGTTGATTTCGCTCATTTCGTCGGCGCATTTTTGACCGCGGTGTTCAATCGCCGCAAGTTCGCTTTGAACATCGATAATCTGTTCGTTAAGTTCGTCGCGTCTTCTCTGTTCCTGTTCAAATTCTTCCTGATTTTGGCGAAGGTTGTTTTGCTCGCTTACGAGCGAGCGGCGCAAAATTTCAACATTCTGCTTGACTCCAAAAATTGCCTGAGCCATCGAAGCTTCGGTTACGCGCAGCTGGTTTAAGGTTTCGCGGTATTCGTTTATTTTTTTTACAAGCTCACTGTTTTCGCTTTTGTAAGAGGCAATTCTTTCGTTGATTTTTTCAATTTGCGAGTTTATGTCCAGGATTTTTGAATCGATTCCACGTTTTTTTGTGATAATTCCTTCCGGAGATGTAAAATCCTCGATAAAATCCGGCATCGCCTTTTCGTATTTAGAAACGGCTTCTTCAATGTTTACGCTGATTAATGAAATTTCCTCAAAAGCCTTGATTGCGTCCTGAATGAGCTTTTCGTTTTCGCTTTCTGAGTGGCCTGTAATTGATGCGTAGTCAGAAAAAATATTTTTCCGTCCTTCAGCAAAAATTTTGAGTTTTGCGAGGGAGTTTTCAACTTCTTCTTTTGCAGATTTTGCCGCATTGCTTGAATATCCCGAATCTTTTAATTTTGCATCGAGCTCTTTAACGATGTCTTCTGTTATTTCGCCCAATTGTTTTTGATAATCTGCAATTTGTCTGTTTAATTCTTCAATTTCGTCTGCGCTTTTTGCCGAAAGAGTGTCATTTTCCGTAATTTTTGCACTTGAAGAAGTTATATTTTGCGTAAAGGATTCGATGTTTTGCTTTACGCTGTCGAGCTGCCTGTTTTTTGAATGTAAATCGGCTTCGCGCTCGTCAATTTCTTCGTTAAAGGTGTCAATTTTTTCCTGAATCGAATTCTGCTTTACTTCAAGAATTCCGATTTTTTCTTTTATCTGGTTCGCTTGAAGATTGTATTCCTGCGCGCGCTGAAGCTTGTTTGTCTTTTCGGTCTGGACTTTAGCAAGCTCAACCTGCAGAAAATTCATTTTTGTCTGCAAGTCTTTGATTTTGTCGTTATTTTCAAAGAGAGCCGCCTGAATTTCTTCAATTTCTTTTTGGACGGCAGAGCGTTTTTCTTCGAGTTCTTTTTTTGTCGTTTCCTGGCGCGCTTTGTCCTGTGTAAATTCTTTAAGGCGCAAAAGCTGAAGGTCAAGTTCACAGTTAAAAATATCATCTTTAAATTTGCGGTACTTGATTGTTTTTTCGCTCTGAACTTTTAAAGTTTCGTAGCTGCGTTTGTTTTCGATCAGCGCGACTTCAATCTGGGCAAGATTTTGTCTTGTGCGTTCGAGTTCTCGTTCAGCTTCGGCACATTCCGCTTTTGAACGGCTGATTCCGGCCGCTTCTTCAAAAAGATAGCGTCTGTCTTCCGGTTTTGACGAAAGAATCTGGTCAATTTTTCCCTGTTCCATAACGGAATAGGCTGCTTTTCCAACGCCTGTATCCATAAAAAGACGACGAATTTCTGTCGGACCGACTTGCCTGTTGTTAATATAATATTCGCTTTCGCCAGAGCGGTACAGCCGGCGCTTTAATGCAATCTCAGACTCTTCAAGAGGCAGAAGTCCGTTTTCGTTTGCAATTGTGAGCGTAACTTCCGCAATATTGAGAGGAGGGCGTGTTTCGGTTCCGTTAAAAATAACAGATTCCATTGTATCTGCACGGAGATTTTTTGCCTTGTTTTCTGCAAGAACCCATTTTACCGCATCGACAACATTGCTTTTTCCACAGCCGTTTGGCCCGAGCAAGGCGGTAATTCCATCTGCAAATTCAATATGAGTTCTGTCGGCAAAAGATTTAAAACCGAAAATATCCAGACATTTAAGAAACACTTTCTAAACTCCGCGAAAAATCAAATTTTGGTATCTTTCTATTATAGCAATAAAGGCAGCGTGTTTCAATTAAGGCGTTTTTTTTATTCCGGAGCACATTTTGTGTACCGCGGCCCGTCTTTCATGGTTTTATTCCTCCGCTTCGCTTTGGAACGGCTTTGCCGCCATTACAGCCGGGGCTAAAATTTTCCCTTCAGTAAAAAAAATCGCTGTCCGCGCCCTTTATTCGCCTTTTTCTTCTATTTTGGAAGGAGAAACTAGTTTTCCCTTAAAAAGCATTTTTGGATAAACTTTTAGACCGAGTTTTTTTTCAAGCCGGGCAAATTGATTCATTTCGTATTCATCGCCGATTACAATGTTTATTCCTGTTTTTCCTGCGCGCGCTGTGCGTCCTGCCCTGTGTACAAAAAAATCTTCATTTGAAGGCATGTCCATCTGTATTATGTGGCTTATTTCCGGAATATCAAGCCCGCGGCTTGCCAGGTCGCTTGTTACGAGAATTTTTATTTTTCCGCTTCTAAACCTGTCTATCATAGATTTTCTTGCGACTTTGTCGGTTTTTGCATGCAGACCAAAACATTCGATTCCCTTAAAATTCAGTTTTGAGACAATGTTTTCCACCTGGTCGAGTTTTCCTGTAAAAACAAGGCATTTAGACGGTTTTTCAGCTAGAATAACTTTTCGGAGCGTGTCGATTTTGTCGCGCCGTTCTGAAAAAATCGCAAGATGCGTAATTCTTTTTCTTAAAACATCTTCCGGCGGCAAAAAAAGAGTTTCAACTTCGTGTTCTAAGCTTCCGTCGCTCTTTATTTTTGTTCCTGCAAGCAGTTTTTGTGTTGATTTTGTGATTGTTGCGCTTGCTGCAATCAACTGAACGTGTTTTTTTGGCGAATTTAAAAGGGCCATCGTAAAATCGCGAAGCTCAGGTGCAATAAGCCGGTCAACTTCGTCAAGCACAACTGCATCGAGGTTCTCAAGTTTTATTTTTTTCAGGTTAAAAAGTTCTAAAAGCCTTGCTGGTGTTCCTATTATTACGGCAGGTTTTTCTTTTAAATTTTCAACCTGTCTTTTTATCGGCGTACCTCCTATTAAAAGACATGTTTTTATTTCGCTTATGCTTTTAACCTGTGTTTTAATCTGACTTGCAAGCTCAAAAGTTGGAGCTACAACCATAATCTTTATATTTTTTTGTGGATTTTCCTCGGATTCAATTTTTGTCAAAAGAGGCAGGACGTAAGCGTATGTTTTTCCAGTTCCGGTTTCACTCTGAAAAAGCAGAGATTTTCCTTCTGAAATAACGGGAATCGCCTGAGACTGAACGGCTGTTGGTTCTGTAATTTGATTTTCTTCGAGTTTTTTTATCAAATTTTCTGAAATTTTCAATGAATTGAAGGTTGTTTTTTCTGACATACAAAAACTATAGCACGTAAAAAAAATGTTTGCTATAATCAAAGGAATATGAAAATCGGAATTGACAGTTTTGGCTGTGGACATGGAAAATCTGGAATTGGTTCTTATCTTTCTTCTTTATCATCCCAGCTAAGAAACTCTGCTGACTGCACGTTTGAGATTTTTGGCTCGGAAATTGACCGCTACACTTACGGTGCAGAAAACGGACTTTCCTATTCTTCTGTAAAGCTTCCAGACAGCCGTTTTTATGAAACATTGTGGCATTACGGCTGTTCAAATATTTTTGCAATGTATCACAAGTACGATGCAGTTTTGTATGCTGCCGGCGCGCGCTATATTCCTCTTTTTTGCACAGTTCCAGGAGTTGCCGTTGTTTATGATGTTCTTTCAGAGCTTTATGAAGACGAAATCCTAAAAAATCATACAAAAAGGATTCTCTTCGGCTTAAAAAATGTTTCAAAGGTTATTGCGGCGAGCCATTTTATCAGAAAAGACTTGATAAAACTTGGTGTTCCAGAAGAAAAAATAACTGTAATCTACAACGGAATCAACCATTCGGAATTTTATCCGCGGGAACTTTTTTCACCGTCCCGTTTGGACATTAAACCGTTTGCAATAAAAAGACCGTATTTTATTTATCCTTCGCAAATTTCTTCTTCTTCAAAAAAACATGTCGAGCTCATAAAGGCTTTTTCGCTTTTTAAAGAAAAAACACATTTGGAACATCGTCTAGTTTTGACCGGAAGCGAAGAAAAAGCTATTGAATCCGTAAAAAAAGCAATTTTGGAATCAAAATTTCACCAAGATATTTTTATTACAGGATTTTTTCCGCACGAAAGTTTTCCGCTTTTGTATTCTGCGAGCGAAGGTTGTATTTTCCCTTCGATAAATGAGGGGGTAGGTTTGCCTGTGCTTGAGGCTTTGGCCTCTGGAGTTCCTGTAGCCTGTTCAACTGGCGGTTCTTTGCCAGAAATTGCTGGAGACAATGCGGTTTATTTTGACAGCGACAATATCGAGCAGATGGCAGATGCAATCGAAAAAATTGCATTGGAATCAAATTTGCGTAAAAAATTAAAAGAAGGCGGACTTGAATGGACAAAACGTTTTAGCTGGGACAAAACCGCCGAAAAAACAATTGACGTTCTAAAAAGCGTCTGTAAAAAATAAATTCAAAAATTGCAATTGCTAAAAAAAGACCGCCCGTTTGGACAGTCTTTTGCTTTTTTTTGAGATTATTCTTCAACCGCAACACCGTGGTGTTTTTTCTGGAAGCGTTTGAGCATTGCTACTCCGTTGCGCTTTCCGTTGTAAACATATCCGCCGTCCCAGTATTCGAGGGCAGCAAAGAGCGCATTGCCGCCGTCCTGGTCATCTGATTTTTTTGTACGGAAAGAAACGTATTTTGCAAGTTCTTCAAAGTTATGTGTCTGAAGACATTCAATACGTTTTTTGTTGAATTCGTTCCATTTTTCGAGATCCTTAAAGCCTTCGCCTTCGTCTTTTACAATAAGATGTGCGTGTGTCGGGCTGAATGAGTACCATACGCGTACTTTTTTGTTGATGTCGCAGTTGTTACCGTGCTTTACCGCATTTTTAATAACTTCAGAAATTTGCTGTTCAAGGAGATTGATTTCCTTGATTTCGAGTGGAGCCGACTGAACGATTAAAAGCGTAAAGTAGCGAATCTGGCGAAAATCTGACGGAAATTCTTTATATAGCATGTTTGTTGTATCAAACAACGGGTCGTTGTCATCTGAACGCAATAGTTTGTACTGATTTTCCATTTTTTACTCCGTTTTAATCTTGTTTTTTTGTTTATTCGTTTACCATAAGAAGCGCTTCTTCGATGCTGTTTGCAATAGGGAAGTAGCCCATAAGTTTTGTGAGTTCAATAACTTTTTTTACTGAACCATGAATATTAGAGATGGCAAGCTTGAGATTCATCTTTTTGATTGTTGAACAGATGTAAATCAACGCGCCAATTCCTGACGAGTCGATGTAGTCAACCTGTTCAAGGTTTATGATGAAACTTTTTACATTCTTTTCAAGCATTTTCATGACTAATTCTTTTAATTTATAAGAATTGTAAAGATCCATTTCTCCATTTACGTCAATGATATAAACTTCACCATTTTTCCGAATCTTCAGTTCCATAAGAAAAACTCCTTTTTTATTCTACTGAATTTTAACTGCCAGCAATGTTTGATCGTCGTGTAATAATTCCGAACCGACAAACTTTTTCATATCTGCCTTTACCAGATCTGCTATTTGCTTGCCTGATGACTTGCTGTTTGTTTTTACAATATTTAAAAGACGGTTGAGCGAATACTGTTTGCCGGAAGCATCCAAGGCTTCTACCAAACCGTCAGTATATGTAATTATAATATCACCTGGCGAAACTGTAAACTGAATATCTTTGTAAGATGTTGTTTTTTCAACGCCTAGAGGTTCGGAAGCGAGGGATTTTCGCTCAACTGTCTGTTTTTGGGCATTATAAAGGAATACAGGAGTTGTTCCTGCCGAAGAAAACTGAACTGTTTTTTTTGCGGCATTGTAGTTTATGAGGGCAACAGAAGCAAAGTGCTCAAAATTTATTTCACCGCAAATTTCCCGGTTTGCAAGGCTTAAAATTGTTCCGGCAGGCTGAGGAGTGTTTACAAGAAGGCGAATCATTGAGCGGAGCATTGACATAACAAGGAAAGAATTTGTCCCTTTTCCAGCTACATCCATAAGAATAATAGATGTGCGGTCTTGACGTACAGGAAGAACGTCAAAAGTATCTGAACATACGCCTTCTGTGTGCATTGTAAAAGAACCGAAAGAGATTCCTTGCAAAGGCGGAAGTTTTTTTGGAAGAAGAATATTCTGCAAGTTTTCTGCAATTTTGCTTTCTTTTGAGATTTCGTTTTTTTCGTTGTAAACCTGAAAACTAATTGTTGTTTTTAATGCTGATTCTGCAAATCCTGCAAGCGTAAGTGCCCAGTCAAATTCTTTCTGGGTAAATTCTTTGCCTGGATTTTTGGAAAGAGCGATAAGTCCAATTACAATACCGCGACCTCTCAAACGGATTGGAATAAAGATAAAACTTCCGAGTTTTAAGAAATCTTCAGGACCGTTTTCTGTAATGCGAGGATCGCTTTTTGGAGAGTTGATGATTTCAGCTTTTCCAGAAGATGCGATTTCTCCAAAGATATTGTCGCGGAGAGCGAATGTTGCAAATTTAAAACTTGTTGAAACACGAAGTTCTTTGTGAGGAAGTTCCGCTGGAAGCTTGTATGGCGGCGGAAAAACGCCCAAAAATGATTTTACGTTGATAGAATCTTCAAAATCGTCAACCATAAGAACTGCGCCACCGTCAGCGTTTGTAATTTCCATACAGGTTTTGTTTATCGAGTCCAAAAGATTCTGCATTCCTTCTTTGCTTCCGAAAGAATCCGAAGCGAGAATTACAAAAGAACGTCCTTTTTCGATAAGGTTTACTTCGTCAGGTTTTATGTCTTCGACTATGATTTCCGGTTTTTTGATTTCTTCTTCATCAACAGGTTGTTCTGAGACTTCTTCTTTTGGTTTGCCGAATGCGAGCATTACGAGATAAGGAATTAAAACCGCTGTTGCAAGAATCAGTAAAAATACAAAATTTGAAATTCCAGGATTAAAAATCGTATAAATGCAGTCGAAAATCAGTATAAGCACCGACAAAAAAGAAAGATAGCTTACTTTTGCTGTTTTTCGTGTTTTTATTACTGCCAAAAAGATAAAAAGAATTGTTGCCAGAATGGCTGTTCCTAAAAGGGGAAGGTAGGCAATTGCATCTGAGTTGAACAATTTAGGCTCTCCATTTTTGTTATGTTTTTATAAAGAATTGTAATGCTGCTATTTTTTCCCGTCAAGATAAAGATTTTGCCGAAAACGTTAAAAATGCAGTTTTTTATGGATAAATTTTTTAAAGCTGCTCTTTTTCGATTTTCTTTTTTAATAGAATTTTTTTTATTTTGTTTAAAAGCCTGCGCCAAAAACTTTTTCCGAATTTTGAAGTGTAGGCGGTTGCCGCATCGTCAATTGTAAAATCGTTGCCGAATTTTGTTTTGATTTCGTCCCAGTATTTAATTATATAAACGTACATGTCGCTTTTTGTGCGGCCCTTAAAATATTTTAAGATGTGATGTCTGTCGATTACGCGGATGACAGGAAGATAGACCGTTCTAAACCATGAAAGAATTGCCTGATCCATTCCGATTTCTTCTGTTTTGTTCATGTTGATGTAATATTTATGTGTCAAAATATGGTTGTAGATTACGTCGTATTGTCCTGGAACTGAAAAATCTAAAACCCAATAATCCGTAATATCGCCAAATCCAGTTTCAGAATAAAAAACTCTTTTTTCGTAGCTTATTACCTGCTTTGTAATTTTTTGAAGAGAATCTTTCGGGTTAAGGTGAATTTCGCTTTGAAGGCTTACAACTTCCGCGTCGATAAATTCAACCCCTTTTGCCTTTGCTACTGACACCCGGTGGTTGCCGTCGCGCACAAAATAAAGGCCTCCGAGTTCATAAAGTGTGATTGGCGGAAGGTTTATGTCTTTTATGTGCGCCATGTCTATGTGTTCCCAACGGGTTTTTAAGTGCATTTTTTTTGGAAAAAAACGGTTGTCAAAATCCTGATACCGGGATTCGCTTCCTACTATGAGCTTTACAGGAACTGTTTTCATGCCAAGATAAGTTTCGTTTACTGGTTTGAGCATTTTTTTTATGTCGGAAAATGAAATCAGCGTGGTTTCTTCCGGATTTAAAAAATGCTGTATTTCGTTAAAGAGAGCTTTATTTCTTGCTTTTGCAAAATCTTCGCTTGTTTCTGAAGAAAGAAGGTTTTCAGACATTAGATTCTCCTATTGTATTTTCTGGGGAAGCAAAAAGATTCAAAACTATGTGGCTGTACGCATTTATTACAATGGTTTCTGTTTTTCCTTTGTTTTTTACAGTGGTAATTCGCTGGTCGTTTGCGTCGTAAAGGTGAATATGTCCGTGAATTAAATACGAAGGAGAAAATCTTCTTATAAACCAGTTAAAACATTCAAACCCGCGGTGGCAAGGATCTTCTTTATCGTGAATATGGCGCGGAGAAGCGTGTGTTAAAAAAATGTCTAGATATTTACCGTAACGGATTTTGTTCCATAAAAGGCCTGGAACCATTTTTAAAAGTGCGATTTTCATCTGCCGTTCTGTGTACTGGTTTAAGCCGTTGTTGTAGCGCATTGAGCCGGAAACTCCGGAAATGAGCAGCGGCCGGATTTTGTGCGTTTTTGAATCTTCTATAAGAAGATGTTTGTCGCGCAAATTTTTAAAACCTGCATAAGTTGCTCCAAAACAGCCTTTCATGTCGAGAATGCTTATTTCCTGGCGAAGTGTCGGATGCGCTCCTTTGTGGGCCTTTTTTTGTTTGTGATAATATCTGAATTCGGTAAGGTTGTGGTTTCCGAAGATAAAAAAAGCCGGTTTGTTGAGGGTTGAAACTATAAAATCAATGTAGTCAGAAGGCAAATCGCCTGCGCACAGAATTGCATCGACAGAAGCAAAACGTTCTTTTGCGAGAGAACTGTAAACGAGAGGGTCAATCTGATCAGAAACGCAGAGTATTTTCATGAAACTAAATGCCGGCTTTTGAAAGAATGTTTTCGAGTTTTTCTTTGCCGATTAGTTCAATCGGGCGGTTTTCTGCGAACCCTGTTGCCGAGCTTGTAAAGCCGGAAGAAGTGCAGACTATTGTTTTTGAACAGTTTACAGCCTTTGACTGATCGAGAAATTTTCTGATTACAGAATCTTCGATTGCGTCGGTATCGCGGCTAAAAATAAGAAGATAAAGCTGCTTGCGGACGTTCATCCAGTCGTCAGCCTTTTGTTCTGTGCATGTCATTACACAGCCCCACTTTTTGGATTCGACTTTTTGAACAGCCATTGAAAAACCTGCCATTGCCGCTTTTTTGCAGATTTCGATAAATTCTTCCTGAGAGCAGGTTAAATATTCTTTCATTGCATCGTTTGACTGCAAATCCTTGTATTCTGAAAGTTTTGCAGAAACGTCGCGGAATGAATGATTGTGCTTATAGATAATCTGCCACTGCTCGATTGCTTTGTCGATGTCGCGGTTGCGCTCATAGCAGGAAGCAAGAAAGTATCTTGAATATAGTGTTTCTTGAGAACTTTCGTCCTTAGAAGCCTTTACTGCGCGGTCGAATTCGGAAAGCGCGTTGTCTAAAGAATTTGCCATCATATAGCACGAGCCGCGCTCCAAAAGAGCACGCTGGCGATATTCAGGGTCGCGGAGCGCTTTCTCAAACGCGTTTACGGCTCCTGGATAGTCTTTGTTTTCTTTTAAGATTTTTCCGAGATAGTAGTATGAAGAATAAGTTTCCGGGCTAAGGCTGATTGCAAGGTCGATTTCTTTTTTTGCTTCTGCAAACTGTTTTGAGCGGAAAAGCAAAAGTCCCATTGCAGCGTGAGCCTTTACGTGCCGGCGGTTGAACTGAATTGCCTTCTGGTAAAAACCGAGAGCCATGTCTGCGCGGTTTTTTTGTTCGTAGATTTTTCCGCAGTTGTAATAATTTTCTGCGTTTGAAGGATCAATTTTTGTAAGAAGCAAAAATTCTTTTAAGGCTTCTTCCGGCTGGTTGAATTTTAAATAAAGCTGTGAAAGCTGTTTGCGGAAATCTTTTTCTGGAATTTTCGAATCGAAAATTGCATTTTGTGCAACGAATTTGTACTCCATTAAGGCGAGCTCGTTTTTTTTGTCCGCAAGATACGCTCTTCCAAGATAGTAATGTGTTAAATAATCGCGTGGATCTTTTGCAAGCATTGCTTTTGCGATTTTTTCCGCGGCGGAATACTTTCCGTTTTTTATGAGTTTTTTAATTGAATCGAGTTTTTTTGGCTGCACGAGGGATTTTATTACGGCAACTGCAAGAAATGTTACACCTACAAGAAGTATTGCAATTATTACAAGCTGAATCGGATTATCCATGTTTCTTAGGCTCCATAAAAATGTATACTTTTGTTTTTTCTAAAAGAACAGAATAAACTTTTGGCGTGGATATGTCAAACTTGGAAAATCGCAATACAAAAATGCTTACGCCGGATGCGGAGGGCGTAAGTTGCCGAAGGCAATGAAGCGAAAGCGGAACCCAAAGCAGCCGGTTTTTGCGTTTTTTTTTGTTTTGCTGACAAAAAAACTGGGCTTTTAAAGTTTGTTGGCGTCCGTCTTAATCGCTTAATCTATAGAAAATTTAAGCCGATATTGTTGATATGAAAAAAAATTTTTGTTTGATTTTGATTTGTTTTTGTCCTTTTTTTGTTTTTTCCCAGGCGAAGAAAAATCTTGCCGCAAAAAAAAATGCGGCTTCTAAAAATGCGAAGGAATCTGTTAAAAAAGAAGAAATTGTTACGGTTTTTAACGAGGATTATGAAACAGGCGAAAAACTTTTTGGATTGAACAAGCCTGCGGAAGCGATTCCGTATTTTGAAAAATGTGTTGAGCTTGAAAATATAAACCCGAATGTTTGGATTCATTTGGGAGTTGCGTATTATCAGACCGGAGATTTTACCCGTTCTCTTGCATGCTGCGCGCGCGGTTTGACAAAGGAAAATACCGACCACAAAATTCTTGCCTACAATGCTGGAAATTCTGCATACGCGCTTACAAATTATGCAAGGGCCGATGCTTGTTATGCGATTGCGATCCGCGAAGATGAAAATTTTGGGCCTGCATATTTGAATAGGGCGAATGCGCAGTTAAAGCAGGATCATCTGCAGGACGCAAAACAAAATTACGAAAAATATCTTGAGCTTGAGCCGGAATCTAGCCAAAGGCCGGAGATTGAAAGGCTGATTTCTCTTCTTGGTGAAGAAATCGAAAGGCGTGCAAAAGAAAAGCCAGAGCTTATCGACCTTGATTTTGCGAATGTAAAAAATGATGAAGTTATTGTTGAACAGAAAGAAAAGGTGAATTATGAGATTCCTGAAGAAAAAGTTGAGGATGACGAAAAAAACGAAGAGCTTGTCCGTTCTGAAATTGTAAAGGCGCCTCCGCTTCCGCAAAAAGAAGATGAGCTTGTCGAAAACGAAACAGAAGCGGAAGAACCGTTGAAAGTTGTGCCGGAAGATGAGCCTGTTGAAATTGCGTTTGGCGGAGAAGAGCCGGTTGTGGAAGCGGTTGAAAAGAGCGTTGCGACGGCTCCTGTTCTTGTTCCGGAAAAGGCGGAACTTGAAAATAATGAAGAAGCTGCTGCTGTTCAGGATGAAAAAAAGGAATTCTTTGGTCAGGAAAATCTTGCGGACGCAGTTTACAGCCTTCCTGCTGGTGTTGTAGCTCTAAAGGCTTTAAATGCAAGTTTTTCTCCTAACAGTCCTAATTCAAGGCAGCAGAAGCAGATTTTTAATGTCAGCGCGACCGACAGAAATAAAATCGAAACTTATGTTCTTGAAATTACAGATGAATACGGAAATACCGTAAAGACTATAAAAGGCAAAAAACTTCCTGACAGAATTGAATGGGATGGAAAAACGGACTCTGGCCGGTTGGCAGACGGAAGGTTTTCTGCAAAAATTTCTGTCAATTACAGGAATAATGGAAGCGTAGACGCGGAAGGAAATTCGTTCAGCTGCTTTAGCAATGTTCCTCAGATTACTCTTGTTCCTGAAAGCGACAGTTTTTCTCCAGATGGCGACGGAATTGACGATAAGCTCAGCTTTAAAGTTTCGTCTGAAAGCGAAGCGCTTGTAAAAGACTGGAAATTTGAAGTTAAGATGAATAACCGCACAATTTACTCGAAGAGCGGAACTGGAACTCCTCCGGAAAATATAGAATGGGACGGGAAAACTAATTCGGGCGAAACTGTGAAAGACGGAAACAGTTTGAGTTACAAAATGTCTGTGACGGACGCGCTCGGAGTTTCTGCCCAGGACAGCGGAAAAGTTGAGGTCACAAAGAGCAAAAAAGATCCTGTCGTCGCAAAAAACGTTGAAATAAGCGAAAACCCTGACGGCACTGTAAATATTGCGATTCCGACTCTGTCTTTTAAAATCAACAGTTCGGAGCTTGTAAATACTGAGCAGAATTCACAGACACTCAAAAAAGTTTACGATATTTTGGTTGATGAAAAATACGAAGAATACAGGGTAACTATTACGGGCTATGTAAATCCTGATGGAGAAGAGTGGACGACAGAAGAGCAGATTCTCGCCCTTAACCGCGCAAAATCTGTCGAAAACAGGCTTAAAGGACTTGGCGTTCCTGAAAACAGGATGGAAGCCAGATGCGGAGAAGGAAAGTCTGCGAATAAAGAATACAACCGCCGCGTTGAGTTTAAGTTAAGAAAATAAAACGGACGATATTTTTATTGCCATCAAAGGCTCATCTAGTTCTTCTTACTCTGGCAAAAAGCTGTTCCTTTGTGAGCGTTGTCCAGACTGGACGTCCATGAGGACAGTGCGGGTCTGGAAGTTTTAGGGCTTGTTTTGCAAGTTCTTCGGCTGCCGCTCTGTCCAAAACATATCCGTCTTTGACCGCGGCCTTGCAGGCTGTCATTGCGGCGACAGAGTATATTATGTCTTCTGGCTTTACGAGCTTGTCGAGAAGCGCGCTCTGAAGATCCTTTTGCGTGCCTTTCCATCTTGCCGGAACTTCCGAAAATTCAAAAACTCCTTCGCCTGCTTTTTTTCCTGTAAAACCTGCATTTTTTAGAAATGGAAGCGCGGCTTCAAGATATTTTTCTTCGGACTCGTCCTCTGTCGTTATTTTGTAAGGAATTAAAAGAGACTGTGTTTCTTTTTTTTCCGAAAGAAGCTTGTTAAAAATTATCCGTTCGTGGGCGGCATGCTGGTCGATAAAATAAATTGTGTCCTGAACTTGAGCTATGAGAAAGCAGTTTAGAACGGTTCCGATGTAGCAAAAACCGTCTGAGTCTGGCTTTGTGAACTGCGGAAATTCTGTCTTTTCGTAAAGTTTTGAGATCGATTTTTCGGAAATATGGTCATTTTTGTAAGAGTGGTTTTCGTAAAGCGTTTTTTGTGTTGTCTGAGTGCTGTCGTAATTAAAAAATCTTGAACGCAGGTCGCCGCCTTTTTTTTGAGAATTTGTTGAGATTTCAGAATTTTCGTTTTTTTCTTGAAGTTTTGAATTTTCTGAAAGAGCGAGAGTTGCAAGCGATGAGAAAAATTGTGTTTCGGAATTTTCATTCGTTTTTGACTGGTTTTTCAAAATTTTTATTGAAGGTAAGGTTTCTCCAAAATCGAATCCCGGAACATTGTTCTGTTCTTCGTTGTCCTTGTCTTCAAAAATCTGGGAATTCTTGATTCCGTATGAGCGGAAATATTCTTTTACGGTTGAACTTACTCCGTGGTGAAGTGCTGAACTGTCTCTAAATCGAACTTCTTTTTTTGCTGGATGAATGTTAAAGTCCACGGTCGAAGGATCAACTTCCGCAAAAAGAGCTGCCACCGGATGTGTTCCGTTCGGAAAAAATCCCTGGCATCCGTATTCAATCGCCTGCAAAAGTGAAAATTCCTGAACGCGCCTTCCGTTTATGTAGATAAAAATTTGCCTGCGGTCGCTTCTGTAAACCGTTGGTTCGCCGATTACAAGTTTGAAATTCCATTCATTTCCGCCGCAAGCCTTTAATTCTGCAAAATTCTCGGTTGATTCGTTCAATTCAAGGGCGGAAACAAATCTTTCTGTCAAAGTAACGTCTTTTGGCAAGTCAAGCCTTAGCGAATTGTCTGTTGTAAGGCGGAATGCGATGTCTGGGCGCGGAAGCGCTTTTTCGACAAAAGTTTCGCGGCACAGCATATTTTCGGATGCAGGACGTTTTAAAAATCTTCTGCGGGCAGGATAATTTTCAAAAAGACCTTCGCTCATTACGATTGTTCCTTCTCCGTTTTGTACAAGAGGAATCTGTTCGAGCAGATGGTCTTCTAAAATGCTTGCCTTCATCCTCCAGTTTCCCGAAGAAATCGAAAGCCTGCTTACTGCGGCGATTGAAGCCAAAGCTTCGCCTCTAAAACCGAGAGTTGTTATGTTGTTCAAGTCGGCAGTGTCTACGATTTTGCTCGTTGCGTGCGGACGGGCACAGGCTGATAAATCCTCTTTTGTCATGCCAGAACCGTTGTCAGAAATTCTTATTTTTTCAATCCCGCCACCGGAAATTTCTACGGAAATTGAATCTGCTCCGCTGTCTACGGCATTGTCCATAAGTTCGCGGACAATGGCGTTTGGACGGTCGATTACTTCTCCTGCGGCAATTTTTCTTGCAACATCGGCACTCAGTTGTCTTACAGCTCTGCGCACTTTTTTGTCCTGCGGCATTTTACTGTCTTAACCCCTGTACTGGCGCTCCTGCCGTGCCATTTTCTGCATCAGCGGCCGAAAAAAGATCCATTTGCGGCGGAATTTCTGTTCCTGTCGGATTTTTTTCTGCTTTTACAGGCTGGTTGGTCAAAATCTGGATTTTTCCTTCGATTTTGTCGAGATCGGCTTCGAGGGATTTTGCAAGTTTTATTCCTTCTTCAAAATCTTTAAGCGCGTCTTCGAGCGAAATATCCGTGCGTTTTATGTCGTTTGTGAGTGATTCAAGTTTTGCAAGGTTTTCTTCAAAAGTCATTTTTCCTTCTCCTCGTATTTTTTTTAGTCTACAGTTGCGAGAATTTTTCCTTCTGCCGGGTAGATTTCGATTTTTTCTCCGTTTTTTACGTCGGTCTGACTGCGTATAATTTTTCCGTCTGCGGTTTTTACCATTGAGTATCCTCTGGCAAGAATCGTTTTTGGGCTCGCTCCTTCCAGAATTTGAACTGATTCACGTAAAAACTGCCGGAAATTTTTAATTTTTTCGTCAAAATTTGTTTGCAGCGCATTTTTTGCATTTTCAAGCCGCATAAGATAAGGCTGTTCAATTGTCCTGAACCGCATTTCCATCGAATCTGGATTGAATGACTTTAGCAAAAGCTTCATTTTTTCGACTTTTGCATTTATCAGGCTTAGCATTTCGTTTTGATAGCCATTTAAATCGTTTTTTATGTCAATCAGCTGGGGAACTGCAATTTCTGCCGCGGCCGAAGGCGTCGGAGCGCGACAGTCAGCGGCATAATCGCAAAGTGCCCAGTCAATTTCGTGTCCGACTGCGCTTATTACAGGAATTTCGCTTTTGGCAACTGCGCGAACCACAGATTCTTCGCTAAAAGGAAGCAAGTCTTCTATTGAACCGCCTCCACGACCGACAATAAGCGTATCTACCATTTTAAAATCGTTCGCAGCTTGAATTTGCCGTACAATCGAAGGCGCCGCATCGTTTCCTTGGACAACAGCCGGAAAAACAATTACTTCTACAGCCGGATTTCTGCGTTTTGTAATCTGTAAAATGTCTCTCAGAGCGGCGCCGGTCGGACTTGTTATAACGCCGATTTTTTTTGGAAAAAAAGGAATTCTTTTTTTTCTGTCGGAATTGAAAAGACCTTCTGCCGCCAGGCGCATTTTTCGTTCCTCAAGAATTTGCAGTATATTTCCTTCTCCTGCAATTTCCATTTTAGAAATAATAATCTGGTAATTTCCTCTCGGAGCGTAAACCGAAATTGAACCTGTGCAGCGGACTTTTATTCCGTCTTTTGGCACAAATTTCAGGCCAGAAGTTTTTCCCCGGAACATAACTGCGCTTATTTGAGAATTTTCATCTTTTAATGTAAAATACAGATGTCCGCTTGAATTTGGTCTGTAACCGGAAATTTCTCCTTCAAGGCTTATGTTTACAAAAGAAGATTCCAGCAATTCCTTGATAACCGAAGTTAAACTGGTTACTGAAAAAACTGTATCTGATGGAAAAAGTTGTGTTGCCATAATTTTTTCCAATTTTATACAATCAGTTTATCTTGTTCAATCGAAAAACCGATAAATATAAAATGAAAAAACTTGTAATTCTTTTTGCCGGAGAAAAGCCTGGCTTTAGATATGAAAAAAAATTTGATTCTCTCTGTGCCTTTGAAAAAACTCTTGAATGGGCTTTTTCCGTTGAAAATTCGATAAAAACCGTAATTTTTACAAATAAAGAGAATTTTCCGTTTATAAGCGAATGTCTTCCTCAAAAAAAAGAGATTTTGCTTGTTCAGCACGAAGACTGGACGAATGCGCTTGTCGCAAAGGAAATTGCTTCTCAGTGCGCGCAAAATTCTGCTGATTTTGCAGTTTTTGCCTGGGCGGATTCTCCGTTTTTAAATAAAGAGCTTACAGATGAGCTCGCATTTTCCCATGTTCAGTACAAGGCTGAATATACTTTTGCCGACGGTTTTGCAAGTGGCTTTGCCCCGGAAATTATTGACAGGGGAGCGGCCGCGATAATTGCAAGTCTTGCGGAAAATTTTCAAAAATCAATTGGAGAAAAGCCTGCTTCCCGCGATGCGCTTTTTTCCATTATAAGTTCGGATATAAATTCTTTTGAAATAGAAACTGTTATTTCAGATAAAGATTATCGGATGCTGCGTTATAACTTTGAATGTTCTTCAAAATCTGGTTTTACTTCTTGTGTCCGTCTTTTTGAAGAAGCAAAAATGCAAAAAAAAGATTTTTTGACGCCAGATTTTAATGTTTACGAAATTTCTGATTTGGCAGAAAAAATGCCAGGAATCCAGCAGACATTGCCTGCTTATTACAATATTCAGATTTCAAATTCTTATAATACAAAAAGCCTTTACTGTCCTTACGGAAAACTTTTTTCTGACAAAAAAATGCCTTTTATGCAGCTAGATGAATTTAAAATTCTCGTAAAAAAAATTGCAGATTTTTCGGTTCAGGCAACAGTCGGATTTTCGCTTTTTGGCGAGCCGGCTTTAAATCCAGATTTTGTTGATTTTGCGCTTGAAGTTTTAAAATATCCTGAATTAAAGCTTTTTATCGAAACTGACGGACTTTGCCTTTCTGAAGAGCAGGCAAAAAAAATTGCAGAAGCTTCAAAAAATTCTTGCCGCATTGACTTTGCTGTTCAGCTTGACAGCGTTGATGAAAAAATGTACGAAAAAATGAATGGAATCTCGGGCTCAAATTTTCAAAAAGCCTTAAAAACTGTTTCAATGCTTTCTCAATTTTTTCCATCGCACGTTTATCCGCAGTTTACAAGAATGAATGAAAACGAAGAGCAGCTTGAAAGTTTTTATCGTTTTTGGAAAGAAAAAACTTCTCCTTCTGGCGGACAATTTGTGATTTTGAAATACGACAGCTGCGCGGGGCTTTTGAGCGATGAAAAACCCGCAGACCTTTCTCCTCTAGAACGGAACGTTTGCTGGCATTTGAGGCGCGATATGAATATTCTTTCAGACGGAAGCGTTCCTTTGTGCAGATCAAGAATTTCGGAAATTGCCGGAAATGCAATTGGAGAGCCTTTTGAAAAAATTTGGGATTCAGTTCAGAAAGAAGTTTTGAACCACATGAATAAAAATTATTGCGAAAAATGCCGAGCCTGCGATGAATACTATACCTTTAATTTTTAACGAACGACAGATAAACCGAGCTGTGCTTGGAGGAAAAGATTCTCCTTCCGAAATAAAACTTCCGGCCGGGCTTTTGCTTTTAAATGGAAAAGGAAGCCAGTTTCGTTCTGCCATTTTGGAAAAACTGATAAAAATGGGTTTTGAGCAGATTGTTTCGGTCGAAAAAAATCATGAAAATTACAATATAAATGAACTTTCGCGCAAATTTCCGTCAGTAAAATTTGTAATTCCTTTGGAAAACGTAAACGAAGGCGAACTTATAAATATCGGAATGTCGGAATTTTCGTGCGAAAATGTTTTGGTTTTTCGCGACAATTTAAAAATCGAAGGCGAATTGATTTCTTCACGTGTTCTTGAAAAAATTGAGGACTTAAAGATTTTATGCGCCAGTCCACGGCTCACTTGCGGTTCAATTACAAATTTTCCTTTGATTTTTTCACCGACTGTAAAAGGTTCAACTTTTGATGTTTTTGCCTCATCTTCGATTTCTGACGGTTTAAAAACGCTTTATCCGCTTGATAACATCGGTATTTATAATAGAAAAAAATTTATTGAGCTCGGTGGTTTTGATTACACAATAAATTCTCTGCACTGGCAGACTCTGGACTTTTTTATGCGCGCCTGGCTTTGGGGCGAAAAAGTCTTAATTTCAACTTTGTACAGTTTTTCTTATGAAGATGATTTTCCTGTTGAAAATTTGACTGCGAACTTGTCCTACGGACGGTTTTTCTTAAAAAATTTGCTTCCGCGTTTTGACGAAGATCACGGAGTTATTCCAAAATCTTCATTTTTTGTATATCTTTTAAGGTCAGGATGCGGTTTAATTGAATCTTACAGACAGTTTTGCGATGCCCGGAATTGGGTTTCCAAAAACAAATACCGTTTTAAAATCGATGCAAAATATCTTGTAGAAAACTGGGGAAAAATAAAATGACGATTCTTGTTGTCCAATGCAGGCTTTCTTCCACCCGTCTTCCGGGAAAGGCTTTGCTGCCGCTCGGAAATTCAACTGTTCTTGACTGGACTCTTGCCGCTATGAAAAAAGTTCCAGCAGATGAATATTATCTTGCGACAGACAGCGAAAGTTGCGGACAGCTTGCTCCGGTTGCAAAGCGCAATGGTTTTAGTGTTTTTGAAGGTCCTCTCGAAGACGTTCTTGAACGTTTTTGCCTTTTGATAAAAAAAACTAAGGCAGATACGGTAATTCGTGCTACTGCGGACAATCCGTTTCTTTTTTATGATTGCGCAGTTTCTCTTCTTGAACAGTATAACCGCCGTTCTCAGACTGGAAAATGCGACTATATAACTTATACAGGGCTTCCGCATGGAAGCGGAGTTGAAATTTTTAGTGCAAAATCGCTTTTAAAAGCCGCTTCTTTGACAGAAGAGCCTTATGACCATGAACACGTCGGCCCGTCTCTCTACAATCATCCTGAAAATTTTACGAGTGTAATGCTTTCTTCACCTTCTCAGTGGAACAGACCGTCTTTAAGAACGACAATCGACACTCTTGCGGATTATCGCCGCGCCTGTACGGTTGTAAGAAATCTCGGCGGAAACGGGCCTTATACGAGTGAAGAAATTATTCATGCTTTTGAAGATGATTCTATAAAATTTCCTGTTTTGTGCGTTCCTTGCGTAAAAAAAGGAAAGGGAACAGGCCATTTGCGCCGCTGTCTTGCAATTGCCGTTTCAATCGGTGCAAATGTTTATATTCCAGATGATGCAGACCTTGAGGAAAAAGATGAAGTAATCGAGGCGGCAAAAAAAGATGGTTTTTCAGAAAGCCAGATAGTCAATTCACTTCCGGAAAAAGACGAATACAGTCTCATTGTAACCGATGCCTTTGTCTTAGACCGGGAATTTGCGTTAAAACTTTCATCGCTTGCTCCTCTTGCTGCGATTGACGAAGGTTCTTTGAATACGGATTTGTGCGATTACCTTCTGGACATAATTCCTTCTTATGGACTTCAGCGCCCTGCAAATATTTCAGATCCGTCATATATAACTCTTCCAAAAAACAAACGCACGGAAAAACTTAAGAATACCGAAGACATAAAATCAATTCTTGTTACTGTCGGCGGTGAAGATCCTGCCGATTTAGTTGTTCCAGCTTCGGTTTCTTATGCAAAACTCGGTTACAAAGTTACGGCCATTGTTCAAAATCCTGAAGCTTCTGAAAAACGCGTTGAGCCTGAAATTTTAGACAAAATCACTTTTATAAAACCTGTGCACAATTTGCGCGAGCAGCTTTTTAATTACGATGTTGTCGTAACTCATTACGGATTTACTGCTTTTGAAGCGGTTGCCGCAGGCTGCGCAGTCGTCCTTCTTGGAACAACTCCTCTTCACGTAAATCTTGCTAGAAAATACGGATTTAAGTGTCTTTCGGCGCAGAACATAAACGAAATCGGCGCAGAATTTTCACTTTCTGATGTAAATGAGCTTTACCCTGAGGGGCATTTTGCCCGGCTTTCTCCAGAAAAAAATGATTTGGGAAAATTTGTCAGAATGCTTTCAAAGGGAAAAAGGCTGTTCTGCCCGATTTGCACGACTGATCATCTGACTTTTGAAGATCAGATTATTTGCCGGACAAACAAACGCACATTCCGCCGCTGCAATACTTGCGGAATGCTTTATATGTCTTATACGGCAGATTCAGAAAACACTTCTTACAACGAAAAGTATTTTTTTGAAAATTACAAAAAACAGTACGGAAAAACTTATCTTGAAGATTTTGAATCAATAAAAAGTCAGTGCGTAAGGCGAACAGGTGTGATTGACTATATTTTCCGAAATTCTCATAAACTTATTACTCCTGCGGTTCTTGACGTAGGCTGTGCTTTTGGTCCGTTTATGGATGCTGCAAACGATGCCGGATGGCAGGTTTTTGGAACAGATATTTCCGCCGAGGCCGTAAGTTATGTTCAGGAAAAGCTCCATTATCCTGCAACCTGCACCGCTTTTCCGGCTTTTGATGCTGCAGCCGAGTTTGGAATAAATGAGTTTGACGCCGTTACGATGTGGTATGTAATCGAGCATTTTCAAAATTTGGACAGCGTGCTCAAGGCTGTTTCAAAAATATTGAAAAAAGGCGGAGTTTTTGCATTCAGCACGCCTTCTGCAGGAGGCGTTTCCGGAAGGTTTAACACTCATTCGTTTTTCCAAAACAGCCCGGCTGATCACTATTCACTTTGGGAACCGAACCGCGTTTCTTCGATTTTAAAAAAATACGGATTTAAAATCGAAAAAATCCTGAGCACAGGCCATCATCCGGAACGATTTCCAAATCTTGCCGGTTCAAAACCAAACAGCCTCAAATGGGCTTTTTACACGGCTGCAAGCCACTTTTTTGGGCTTGGTGATACTTTTGAGGTTTATTGCCGGAAAGAACGCGATATTCAGCAGTAAAATTTAAAAACCGAATTTAAAAAGGAAAATTTTAAAAATGAACGAAAAAGCAGTAATCATACTTGGCGCAGGACTTATGCAAAAACCTGCAATCTGTGCTGCAAAGGAACTTGGTTTTAAGACAGTTGTTGCTGATGGAAATCCTGACGCAGTCTGCTCCAAAATGGCAGATATTTTTGAGCCTGTCGATTTAAAAGACAAGGACGGTTTGGTTCATCTTGCTGAAAAAATCAAAGAAAAAGGAATGATTATTGCCGGTGTTTTTACGGCTGGCACTGATTTTTCGGCAAATACAGCTTACGTTGCAGAGCATCTTGGTCTTTTTGGGCACAGGTACGAATCTTGCCTGAACGCTTCCAATAAAGTCAGAATGCGCGAATGTTTTAAGAAAAATGGAGTTCCGAGTCCAGAATTTGAAGAAATTGATGAAAAACGTCTGGAAGAACTTTTGGTTCTTGCAAGAAATAACAAAATTGCTTTTCCAAAAGTTATAAAGCCTGTCGACAACATGGGAGGCCGTGGTTGCAGGCTTGTTCGCTCAGAAGAAGAATTAAAACCTGCGGTTTCTTGCGCAATAAATAACAGCCGCACAAGAAAAGCGATTTTTGAAGATTATATGGAAGGCGCAGAATTTAGCATTGACGCGCTCATTTACAATGGAACTTTTACGGTTACAGGTTTTGCCGACAGACACATCTATTATCCGCCGTATTTTATCGAAACCGGACATACAATGCCTTCTGTGGCCGATTCAAAAATCAAGAACGAACTTATTGCAACCTTTGCCCTTGGAGCAAAAGCCCTCGGTTTAACTCAGGGAGTCGCAAAGGCAGATATAAAATATACAAAAAACGGTCCTATGATTGGAGAAATCGCAGCCCGTCTTTCTGGCGGCTACATGAGCGGATGGACTTTTCCACTTTCTTCTGGCTGTTTTCTTACAAAAGAAGCGTTAAAAATATCTGTCGGAATGGAACCTGATTATATTTTAAGGAACCGCAAAAAAATTGAATGGAATCCGCACCAGTCCGTAAAAAACAGCGTTCAGCCGTTTGAGCTTTATGAGCTTGAGTCAAAAAATGTGAGCGCAGAGCGCGCGTGGCTTAGCATTCCCGGAAAAATAGCAGAAATTCGTGGCTTAAAAGAAACTTCGGAAGTTTGCGGGGTAGAGGAAGTTCTTCCACGGGCAAAAAATGGCGATGAAGTGAATTTTCCGCGCAACAACGTAGAAAAATGCGGAAACATAATCACAAAGGCTTCTGACAGAAAAAATGCCGAAAAAGCGGCTTATGACGCTTTGAATAAAATTACTTTAATTCTCGAAACAAACAATAAAAAGACCGAAGATTTTCTTGAAAAAATTGAACTGGCGGACGAAAAAGGTTTTCCACCTTCAGCATTTGATGTTGAACTCGACTGGTCAAAAATCTGCAATATTCCTGCAAATGCAAAAATAGCGGATTTTGTTCCGGTAGAAATAAAAAACGTTCAAAATCAGATTTGCGATTGGAATCATTGCTCATTTGCCCAGGTCGTCGAAAAATTTGATTCAATTTTCCCTGACCACGAAGAGCTTGACGGAAAAAAATTCTGGAAGTCGGCTTTGCGAGGCTCAATTCAGGGCATGTTGTACACGGCAAAAAAAACAATAGACGGTAAAAAAAGTGAATAAAAATCATAAAATTTTTTCAGTTTTGTTCTTTATTTTTTTAATTCCTCTTTCTGCTCAAAGAAAAATGCTTAATCTTCTTGAAGAAAGCGCAAAATCAGGAATTACAGTTTATTGGGACAGCCTTTCTGAAAGCGGAATCCTCGAAAAAAACGGACATCAGGTTTCTTTTAGAAAAGGCGATGATTTTATTCTTGAAGATTACAAGAAACTTGTGCTTGTAGACAGTCCGGAGGTAACAGATGGTGCAGTTTTTGTAAGCCAGAATTTTTTGAATGAAGCGGAAAGTCTTTTTAAGACGGAAAATTCCCAAAATGGATTTAAAATCGGTGCAATTCTGATTGATCCCGGACATGGCGGAAAAGATCCAGGGGCGCAATTTACTCACATTGTCAACGGCAAAAAAATCACTGTAACAGAAAAAGAGATAAACCTTTCTGTCGGAAAAATGCTTTATTCACGCTTAAAAGCCGCATATCCCGACAAAAACATTCAGCTTACGCGTTCAAAAGATGTTTTTCTTTCGCTTTCGCAGCGTACTGAAATTGCAAATTCAATAAAACTTAAGGACAAGGAAGCGATTCTTTATGTTTCTGTTCATGTAAATGCTTCGCTCGACAAAAAAGCCTCTGGTTTTGAAGTCTGGTATCTTTCTCCAGGTTACAGGCGCACGGTTCTTGAAAAAGGCAGCATTGAAGACAATGATTTGTACACGGTTATGAATTCGATGATGGAAGAAGAATACACAACGGAAAGCATTTTGATTGCAAAATTCATAATGGACGGAATGCAGGCTCAGGTCGGAAATCTTTCTTCTGCCCGCGGAATCAAGGCTGAAGAGTGGTTCGTCGTCAGAAATTCAAATATGCCGGCAGTTCTTGTTGAGCTTGGTTTTCTTACGAACCAGAAAGAAGGACTTCTCTTAAAAGATGAATCTTACTTGCAGAAGCTTTCCCTTGGAATATATAATGGATTATCTGCTTTTGTAACGCATTTTGAGCGTTCAAGAGGATTTACAGGTTCGAAATGATGAAAAAAATTTCTTCACTTTTAAAAAACAACCGGAAAGTTCAGTTGATTTTTGTTCTTCTTGTTGTTTTTATTGTTTCTCTTTTCTTTTATTTGCTTAATTTCCGGGGCTTTAGGTATTCGTTTCGGTATAATATTGCCGGAAGCCAAAATCTTGTTTATGAAAATAGAAATGTTCCGGACGTAGAAGGCAGTTCAAAACTTACTCTTTATGTTGAAGAGCTGCTTTCAGGACCTATGTCGCAGCGTGCAAGGCCGTTCTTTCCGCTAGGCACACGCGTGATTTTTTGTTTTTTGCGTGAAGGAACATTGTTTTTAAACCTCTCTGAACAGGCGATTATGAATTTTTCGCCGGACGTAAATTTGCAAAATAGTTATGAACTTTTGCAGATGAATGTAAAGGCTAATTTTCCATCTGTAAAGAAAATAGAACTCTTTATTGATGGAAAATCCGTCTTTTTGGACGATAAAATCCAAGCGAAAAACAATTGACAAAAGCAATTGGTTATAGAATAATTATTGAATAACAAGGCTACATCAATCGAATATAAGGAGCTTCGAATGAAGAAAACTTTCGTTTTATCCGTTGCAGGAATGATGCTTTTGGGTGCATCTGTATTTGCAAAGGAATCAACACTTATCGATTTCACAACTCTTGATGCTGATATTACTATCAAAGCTCAGGACAGCGATGTTGAAATCCCTGAAAACAGCCGCACAATTATGGATTATGGTGTTGCAGCTGGTGCAACTTTTGACCAGGAGCAGAGAGATCTTATGAAGACTTCTTTGTACCTTGGAGATTGGGAAATCGTTCTCAACAGTTCGGCTCAGACTGTAGGTGCTCTCGCTAACTCTCAGGTTGTGCCTGCGCCTGTTCGTGAAAGTGCAAAAGTGCCATTTGCTGGAAAAAATGTAATGGGTGTACGCATAGTATTCCCATCTGGAGCATATAATGCAAATGCAAAAATTGTTCCTCCATTCGAAATTCCTGCTTATGAACCGCTTTCAACAGCAGATGCAAATGGCAACCGTCAGCCACAGACAGACGAAGAAAAAGCTTCTGGACGCACATTGTTCGAAGCTGACAGTGATGATTCTCCAGCTTACGGTGTTGTAAAAAATGTTGGAACAATCAAATCAATTGCTGTTACAACCTTGGGTATGAATTTTCCTCATGGACTTTACGTTCTTCTTGGAGATACAGATGGTGTAACTCGCCGTTACTTCATGGGATACCTCGGATTTGACGGTTGGAAGACTCTTACTTGGAACAACCCGGATTATATTTCTGAAGTACGTACACGCGAAATTCGCATTTATCCGATCTATCCACGTGGTCTTCCGTTTGTTAAGTTTGCTGGATTCCAGATTACACGCGATGCTTCTCACGTAGGTGATGACTTCATCGGTTATTTCAAAGATGTAAAAATTATTTACGACAAAGCAGAACTTACTTCTGAACGCGACATTGCTGACGAGGATCTTTGGGGAATCGTAACAAAGAAAGAATCTGCTCGTCAGAATTTTGAAATGAGCCGTTTTGGTAACAAGCAGGTTAACCGCTACCTTGAAAAATCTAAGATGGCAACAGAAGCTTCATTCTCATCTTCACTTGATGAAAATTCTACTTCTAATGCTCAGTCTAATGGTGGTCAGGCAGCAGATGCTAAATAAGTTTTCTAAATAAAGGAAACTTCTGGAAACCGTCCGTGTTTTTCGGGCGGTTTTTTTTATGCTCAAAATTTCTTAATTTGCTTTTTTTTATTTTCAATGTTAAATTTTATCAATGAGCAAAATTACTTTTTCAATTCCGCACAAATACGAAATCAAAAAAATCTACGAGTCTTATAATCAGGTTCTTTCAGAAATAATGCAAAAAATTGAAGCAAAACTTAAAAAAACGATAAAGCTTGCTTCAATGCCAACTTATAAATCAAGAATAAAATCTTTTAATTCGTATTACAGAAAAATTTTACGTCTTAAGGCTGACGAATTTTCTTTTCGAGGAAAACTTGTCGAACTGACCGATATGATTGGCATAAGAATTATTTGTGCCTTCATAGAAGATTTGCATGAAGTAGAGCAGCAGATTCGCAAAAATTTTACGGTTAAAGAAGTTGAATATAAAGGCAGCGGTGATAATTTTAGGGAATTTGGATATGAATCGATACATGTTTTGATTTCAATACCTGCTGACTGTATGCCTGATTCTAATTCTGAAAAAGTTCCTGACGGACTTGTCTGTGAAATTCAGATAAGGACGATTTTGCAGGATGCCTGGGCGGAAGTTGAGCACGAGCTTATCTATAAAACAGAATTTTCTCCGTTTGATATGCCTTTAAGAAGAAAACTTGCTTCTATAAATGCAAGTTTAAGTCTTGCGGATACGATCTTTCAGGAAATTCGTGATTATCAAAAAAAACTTCAGTTTGAAACGTCTGAGCGCAGGGAATCTTTTTACGAAAAAGTTGACGAAGCAACCGGAGAATTCTCTGAAGAAGAAAAATCTAAGCTAAAAAATGACACTAAAGAAATTGGAAAAGCAAGCCAGTTTGTCAGGGGAACGATTGATGATATGTTGCTTGACGCTATACATGCGCATAATAACGGCGAAATGCAGAAGGCAATCATAATTTATACCCAAATTCTTGAATCAAAGCCTGTTCCTGCGGATATTGTTCTTTCCGTAGTTTTTAAGCACCGAGGAATGGCTTATTTTGCTTCCAATGATTATAAAAATGCGCTAAAAGATTTTGAGTCAAGCGTAAAATATGATGAAAATGGTTTCCGCTCTTACTACTATATTGGAATAGTCTATACAGTTCTTTTAAAATACGAAAAAGCAATAGAAGCGTTTTCTAAATCTCTTGAAATAAATGAATTTCAATCTCATGCACGTTACAGACGGGCCGTCGCCTATTCAAAAATTGGAGAAGACGAAAAAGCCTTGGACGATTTGTCTGCTGCTGAAGCTATGGGGCTGGAACTTGCGGATGAAAAGCTTTTTAAAGAAAAACTTCTTAAAAAGCTCGATATTAGCATGTAAAATTGATTAGAAAAAAAATAAACAAAAAGTTATAAAAAATTCAAAAAAAGAACTTTTGAGGTATTGACGTAATTTTTATGCTTTGTTATTATCTAATAGTCAACTGCGTTGCAGATGATATAAACAAGTCTCCTTCGTCTAGTGGTTAGGACATCGGGTTTTCATCCCGACAACAGCAGTTCAATTCTGCTAGGAGATGTAAAAGCCTTGTAACTAAAAGTTGCAAGGCTTTTTTTTGCGCTTTTGTTTTTTAGGGGCGGAGCGATGGAAATTAACAAACGGTTTTCGGATAATGCAAGAGCGGAAATGCGCGCCCAGATAAAAAACGCTTCTGGAAATGAAGTTTTTTTTTCAGGGTTGATAAACGAAAGCGGAGTTGTGGTTTCTGTCAGTGTCGGTGCCAGAGGTTCTTTGAATTCTGTCCCGGTAAATTTTTCGCAAAAGAGAAACTGTTCTGTCCTTATTCATAACCATCCTTCTGGAAATCTCAATCCTTCTGACGCGGATCTTATGGTTGCTTCAGAATGCTCTGAAAATGCCCAGGGATTTTACATAATAAACAACGAAGTTTCTGAAGTTTATGTTGTAATGGAACCAGTTCTACCTCGTGTTATAAAAAAGTTAAATTCTGAAAAAGTTGCCTTTTATCTTTCGAAAAACGGTCCTCTAGCTAAAAAATCTACAGACTATGAGGAGCGCCCTGTTCAACTTGAGCTTGTAAGAAAAATCGTAAGCGCGCTAAACGGCAACAAAATTGGTATTTTTGAAGCGGGAACTGGCGTCGGAAAATCTTTTTCTTATCTTATTCCTTCGATGCTTTGGGCTGTCGAAAACAAGGAAAGAGTAGTTGTTTCAACAGGAACTATAAATCTTCAGCAGCAATTGATTGAAAAAGATATTCCTGCGGCAGAAAAAATCATAGGAAAAAAAATAAAGGCAGTTCTTGTAAAAGGCCGGCAGAATTATTTGTGTTTGCGCCGACTTGATGAAACTGAAAAAGAGCGCGATTTATTCAATGAAGAACAGGAAATTTTTGATAAAATTTTTGAGTGGTCAAAAAATACACCGACTGGAAGCCGGAGCGACCTTTCTTTTATGCCTTCGGAAAATGTTTGGCAGAAGGTAAACTCGGAAGCGGATGCCTGCATGGGGATGAAATGTCCGTTTCGGGAAAAATGCTTTGTGATGAAGGTTCGCAAAGAGGCTGCCGATGCGAATATTCTTGTTGTAAACCACCATATTTTATTTGCAGATATTGAATCCCGGCTTGAAGGAGCAGGCTTTGAAGATACCGCTGTTTTGCCGCCTTATAAGCGCATTGTTTTTGACGAAGCTCACGGAATTGAGGATGCCGCAACCTCTTTTTTTAGCAATCAGATAAACCGTTTTAAAATTCAAAAACAGCTTAATCTTTTATACAGGACAAGGAGAGGTGTTGCCGCTGGCTTTTTATTCACGCTTCTTTCTCTTTCTTTTTCAGAAGAAAATTCGGACTCTCTGATTGAAAGCGTAAATCAAATAAAAGTCGCTTTGAACGGGCTTGAAGATGCCGGACTTGCGCTTTTAGAGCACGAATACACTCTAAGGCTTTTTAAGAATACTCAGACTCAGTTTGTGAACGTTCTTCATTCAATGTCGGTTTTGCAAAAGCATATTGTGGATTTTACAGGAAATGTCCGCAAGCTTTTTGACTGTATTCCAGAAGAAGCAAAAGACAGCCCTGTTTTGTACGAAACAAAAAGCGTTTTGAGAAGACTTGAAGATTCTGCGGTTGTTCTTGGCAGTTTTTTGTCATGGAACGAACATCCGGATTTTGTATATTGGATTCAAAAATCAAAGCTTAGTTCGGCAGTTGCAAAAAATATTGAAAATCCTTATTACGTTCAGTTTGTTCAAACTCCGCTTGATATTTCGCAGACGATGAATAAAGGTGTTTTTGAGCCGATGGACAGCGTTGTCTGTACTTCTGCCACGCTGAGCATAGGAAAATCTTTTAATTACTGGAAAAAGCGCTCAGGAGTTTTTTTTGCTGAAGAAGAGCGTATTTTAGAAGGGGATTTTCCTTCGCCTTTTCCTTATAAAACGAATGTTCTGTTTGCAGTTGCGAGGGA
>NZ_DBJD01000089.1:0-21716 GCF_002297065.1 Treponema sp. UBA785
TTAAATTCTTTAAGTGCCATTTTTTATCTCCTTTTTGATTAGCATTTAAAAGCGGGCAAAAAAAATAAGACGCCATAAACAAAACTCCACACACTGCATTTAAAGACAATGATAGCGTTTTATTTACAGCGTCTTTGCCGTATGAAATAAACATAAATTTTTTGTGCAAAATAGTCAATAAACAGCCTCAAAATTCATCAAATTTAACCTAGAAAAAAAATCAGGAGCACACCGCAATCACAAACCGGCTCTCCACGGTTCCGCTTTCGCTCCATCCGCCAAGGCGGACGCATTCGCGCCGTTACGATCCGGGCTGCATTAAAAGTTAAAGAAGCTCAGATTTTCTTTCCATTATAAAATCTATAAAGGTTTTTGCCGCAATCGGAAGCAAATTGTAATTCTTAAACACAACAGCAAGCGTTCTCCTTACAGGCGGCTCTATCGGTACAGAAACAACATCATAGCAAGTTTTGTTCAAAACAAGTTTTGTAAGGATAGAAATGCCCAATTCTTTTTCAACCATAGAAAGAATCGAATAATCATCATGAACACGAAGTTTTATGTCTGGAGAAATTCCCTCAAAACGGAATGCTTCTAAAATCTCGCTGTAAGCCCCTTCTTCTAATAGTAGAAAAGGCTCGTTTTTTAGGTCCTTAAGAGTTACAGATTTCTTTTTAGAAAGCGGATGATTTTTTGGAACAACTGCGCAAAATTCGCCTGTTTTTACAATCTTTGACTCCATTCCGCTTACCGCCGCTGGATTAACAAAACCAAAATCCACAGAGCCGTTCTTTACCCATTCAGCAATGCTTGAATAGTCGCCCTGATGAAGAACCAGTTGAACTTTCGGATATTTTTCCCAAAAAAGTTTTATTATTTCTGGAAGCCAATGGCACGAAACGCTCGAAACTGTTCCAATACGAACAAGACCAGTTTCAAGTCCGCAAATTTCGTCGCAAGTCCGGCGCATCAATTTGTAATGTTCAACGCAATCTTTTATAAAAGGAAAGAGTTTTTCACCGTCCAAAGTAAGTTTTATTCCATATCGAGAACGGTGCAAAAGCTGAACAGAAAGTTCATTTTCTAAAGAAGAAATCATCTGGCTTAACGCTGGCTGCGTACAACCTACAATATCAGCAGCCTTTGTAAAACTGCCAGTCTCAACTACTTTTAGAAACGCAATATACTTATACATTCAAATAACCTTTTTGCATATTAGAATAATAAAAATCAATTTCCCTTATTCATATACTTTATTTTATAATAAGTCAAAAGTTTTCTGAACGCCGGCAAAAGAAAACTTTTATTTTCAACTCAATAAAAAAACGAGGCATAAATATGGATATGAGCAAATTTTTGGTCGATGAATATTTTGAACGCTATGAAAAACAGGCAAAATTTATGATGGGAAGCTCCGATCCGGAATCTCTTTTTCTGAAGGAAGCAGTCTTCGATTTTTCAAAATACAAAGACATTCAACTGGGATACTCACTTGAAAACGGATATTTTCCATTGCTAAAAAAAATTTCGTTACTTTACACTTCTTTAAATGAAAAAAATATTGCGACAATGAACGGCGGCGAAGAAACAATATACACAACAATGCGAGCACTTCTTGACTCTGATGATGAAATCGTTGTTCATCAGCCTTCGTTTCAGTCACTTTCTGTAATTGCAAGAGAAATTGGCTGTAAAATCGTTGAATTTTCACCGACTTTTGAAGACAAATGGAAATTTGACATAAATTTATTTGAATCAAAAGTAACGGAAAACACAAAAGCCATAATACTAAATTATCCGCACAATCCGACCGGAGCCTGCCTTACTGATTCTGAAATGAAAGAAATTGTGCATCTTTGCCGCTCAAAAAATATAATTCTTATTTCAGACGAAGTTTACCGTTTTTTAAGCATTAAAGACGGATATTCAACTAAGTCTTTTGCAGACTTATACGAAAACGCAATTGCATTGGGAAGTTTTTCAAAAACATTCGCTTCTCCAGCGCTGCGCCTTGGCTGGATTGCAACAAAAAACACTAAACTTATGAAAAAAATACTTGCCTACAGACATTTTACAAGCACTTGCATAAACATTTTGAGCCAAATTGCAGGCAGCGAAATTTTAGACAATGCAGAAAAAATAATTCAACGGAACAATTCGATTGCAAAACAAAATGCCATACTTTTAGACGAATTTATAAAAAGACATAAAAACCTGTTTGAATATGTTCCTCCGAAAGGAGCAACTACGGCCTACGTAAAACTTTCTGACCAAAGAAACTCTATGGATTTTTGCATGGAACTGTTAAAAGAAACAGGTGTCCTGATTGTTCCGTCTGTAGTTCTTGAAAAAAAAGATAATTTTTTAAGAATCGGACTTGGACGAAAAAATTTTGCAGAAGCCTTGACCCGTGTAGAAAAATTTTTAGAGGCAAGATAAAAACAGCCGAAAATGGCGTCTGTTTTTATCTTTAAAAGTTTGCGTTGCAAACTTTCTTATTATTGGAGGAACAAAATGAAACAATATGTCGTTGACGCATTTACGGACGAAATTTTTAAAGGGAATCCTGCGGCAGTCTGCATAATGGAAAACTGGATTGACGAAAAACTTATGCAAAAAATCGCAGTTGAAAACAATCTTTCAGAAACTGCATTTGCCGTAAAAGACAAAAAAAAGGGACTTTATAAGTTGCGGTGGTTCACCCCTGGAGGAGAAGTTGAGCTTTGTGGCCATGCAACTCTTGCAACAGCATTTATAATTACAAGATTTTTTGAACCGGAAACAACAGAAATAATATTTGACACTTTAAGCGGTCTTCTTTCTGTAACAAAAAACAGTGAATTTCTTACGTTAAATTTTCCATCATTTAAGCTGAAGCCGATTCCTATAACACAAAAAATAATAAACGCAATCGGAACAAAGCCGCAAGAAGCATATATTGGAGCGGATATTGTATGCGTGCTAAAAAACGAAGAAGAAGTCCGAAACATAAAACCAAATTTTAAAATAATTCAGGAACTTGAAGGCGTTTGCTTCCATGTAACTGCACGAGGAAAAGAATTCGACTGCATAACAAGGTCGTTCGCTCCCAAATGCAACGTTGCAGAAGACCCTGTTTGCGGAAGGGCACACTGCCATATTATTCCACTTTGGACAGAAAAATTAAAAAAAATAAATCTTACAGCATACCAAGCTTCAAGCCGAGGCGGAATTCTCTACTGCCGAACAGAAAAAGACCGGACGATTATCAGCGGAAAAGCAGTCCTTTTTTCCATAGCTGAGATATTTGTGACGCAAGATTCCTGATTTTTCTTGTAAACAACTTTTATGATTTTTTAGCTGGAAAAATATTTGGATAATTCAGAACAAACTTACAAAATCTTACGCCGGATGCGGAGGGCTTTAGTTGTTGAAACAGTTGTGCTTTTGCACAACCGTTTCAACAATGCAGCGAAAGCGAAACCCGAAGCAGCCGGTTGTTAAGTTAAGTTTTATTTTGTGCAAAATTTGATTTTAAACAAAAAAATGCCGTCCAAAATTCAAAAAAAATTCAGACGGCATTCATTTTTTTTTGCTGTTTTTTAGAAAAATTTGCTATTCGGCAAGGCACTTGTCCAACTCGGCAGAAATTGCCTTTTTGTCAAGTTTTTGTCCGATAATACAGAGCTTTATCATTCTGTCGCCGACAGTTTCGTCCCATTCTTTTTGAATTTCCGGGTTCTGTGCAAGGATTTTTTTCTGTTCTTTTGCAGGAGCAGCGGCAATCCACTGTCCAGAATAGCCTGCCTGAATCTGTCTTCCGCTTGTTTCAAAAACCCAGGCCATTTCCGGTTCGTCTGCAAACCACATCAAACCTTTGCAGCGGATAATATTTCTTGGCCATTTTGCCGCAAACTCATCAAGTTTCTGGCGGTCAAACGGCTTACGGCGGAAGTAAATGAATGTTCCGATTCCGTATTCGTCTTCGTCTGCCCCGGAATCTCCATCGTGCTTGTGCTCGTGGTGATGATGCTCATGGCCATGTTCATGCTCGTGATCATGGTCTTCTTCGTGTTCATGTTCATGCTCTTCGTGCTCATGCTCGTCTTCTTCAACTTCATCTTCTTCCAGATGTTTGCACCAGCCGGCAGCGGCATAAACTGTTTCAAAGTCGAATGAATGTGTCGAAAGAATTTCTGCAACATCAACCTTGCCATGGTCAGTTTCGATAATTTTTACGCCAGGATGCAGAGTTTCAATAACCTTGCGGACTTTTTTAAATTCGTCTTCAGTAACAAGGTCTTTTTTGTTGATTACGAGAGTTGAACAGAATTCAATCTGCTGAACCAAAAGCGATTCAATGTCTTCTTCGCCCATGTCTTTTTTGTCGAGAAGTTTGTTTCCGCCGGCAAATTCATCAACCAGACGGGCAGCATCAACAACTCCGACAACATTGTCCAAAACGCCGTTTTTTATAGTTTCGAGTTCCTGAGCAATCGGCATTGGCTCACAAACGCCAGAAGCCTCGATCATAACATAATCGTATTTTCCAGATTTTATGAGATTCTCAATATTCTGCGAAAGCTGAGATTTTAAAGTACAGCAGATACAGCCGTTCGTAAGAGGAACAATGTCCGAAGTGTCGGTGATTTTTGCTCCATCGGCAATCAATTTTGCATCAACATTCACTTCGCCAATATCGTTTACAATAACAGCAACCTTATAACCTTTCTGATTAGAAAGAACCTGATTTAAAAGAGTCGTTTTTCCAGCACCAAGATAACCGCAAAGCAGCGTGATTGGTGTTTTTGCCTTAGCCATAATATCCTCCAAAAAAAACTTCTTATTAAAAAATCTTCCTATTAAAGATAATAAATTTTTCGCAAAAAGACTATAAATTTAAAAAAATTGTAGATAATATAAAAAATCATGAAAAAAACAAACGCAATGAGAATCCTTGACGGTCTCAAAATCAAATACGAAACCTTAAGCTACGAAGACGACGGCGAACACGAGCTCAGCCGAGGAGCCACCGAAAATATCGCGGCAAAACTCGGAATAAATCCAGCCGCCTGTTTTAAGACAATCGTAATGCGAAACGAATCCAAGCAAATTTTCGTTTTTTGCCAAAGCGCGCTTCACGAAATCAACCTGAAAAAAGCCCGCAACGCATCCGCCTCAAAAGAAATCACCACTGTCAAACCCGACGAGCTTCTCGCTTTAACAGGCTACATTCGCGGAGGCTGTTCACCTCTTGGCATGAAAAAAAAGTTTCCGACATTTATCGATCAGACTGCCCTTAATTTTGAAAAAATCTACATAAGCGCCGGAGTCCGCGGACAGCAAATTGTAATTTCGCCAGCCGATTTAGTAAAAGCCACAGACGCCCAGACCGTAGATTTAGTTCTCGAATAATTTTAAAATTTGGACGGCAGGCCGCATTTTAGCAGCAAATTTTGCACAAAAATGCTTATGTCCTCAAAAACCGGCTGCTCCGGGTTCCGCCTTCGCTCCATTGCCGGACGGGCTGCGCAAAAGCCCAGCCTGTCCAGCAACAAAAGCCCTCCGCATCCGGCGTAAGCTGCTATTTTGAAGTCATATTAACAATTCCGTCCCAGTTTACGCTCAACCCGTTTTCAAGATATTCTTTACAGCGCTGAGCGTAAACCAAAGGAGTTTCATCTTCTGGAACAAATTTATTTGCCTTTATAAAAAGTTTTCCTGCTTTTATAAAGTCTCTTTTAAGATAGAGCTCCATTGCATTCTTAAAAATTTCTGCCGCTTCAAGAACATTTTCAGGAAGTTCTTCTTTTAAGCCCAAAATATTCCAAAGCTGAACAGGCTCCGCCCTGCCGACAACGCGTACTCTGTCGAGTTTTCTTGCAAGGATTTTGTCAAAATTTTCGCCGGAATTTGCTTCTTTCCAGGTTGCATCGCTGCACAAAATCCATGATTTATATACTTTATTTACGCCTTCAAGACGGCTTGCAAGGTTTACAGCGTCGCCCATAATCGTATAATTCATTTTTGCGCTTGTTCCCATATTGCCGACAACCATTTCTCCGCTGTTTATACCGATTCTTGTTTCCAATGCCCTAGGAATTGTTCCATCTGCCAAAGCACGCCTGTTAAAAAGAGTTTCTTCCTGCTTCATTCTAATTGCAGAAACACAAGCATTCCATGCAGGATTCTTTAAATCAATCGGAGCGCCAAAAAAACTTACGATTGAATCGCCGATATATTTGTCGATTGTTCCCTGCTCTGCAAGAATTCTGTCCGACATGCTTCCAAGATATTCATTCAAAATGCTTACAAGCTTTGTAGGCGTTACAAGTTCCGAAAAAGCCGAAAAAGACTTTATGTCAGAAAATAACGCTGTCATTCTCTTTTCGTCGCCACCGAGTTTTAATTTTGAAGGATCTTTTACAATTTCTTCAACAACAGCAGGGGCAAGGTAAGTCGAAAAAGCATTTCTGAGCACGCCTTTGTCTTTTTCTGCCGTAACAAAACGCAGGACAACAACAAGCAGATAAGAAAAACTTGTTACAACCACAGGCGCAACAACAGGAACATAAAGTCCCCAAAAGCCCATCAATCCAAACGGCAAGCCGATAGAAATTATTACAGTAAAAATTCCAAACATATTCTGAATCCAGGCTTTTTTTCCGCCGGTGTAAACAACTGACAAAAATGCAAGAAGAGAAGCTATGGCAAAACCTAGGAGCCAGTGAATTTCCCGGACAAAATCCTGGTTCATAATCGTGTTGTAAACATTTGCGTGAGTTCCAACATTTGGATAAGCGCGGTTAAAAGGCGTTGTTCCTAAATCTGTCGTAGAACTTGCAGTATTTCCGACAATACAAAATGAACCGTCATAGGCTTTTTTCTTTTCGTTAAAAGTTCCATGATAGATTTCGTCTTCATTCTTCAGATTTTCGTAAAGAATTTTAATTTCATCTTTTATGTCTATATAATTCTGCTCATCAAGTTCATTTTTCATTTCGTCAAGACGGGAATTTATCTCTTCAAAATAAAAACCGTCAATAAAATTTCTTACACGCTCAAAAAAAGTTTGCCGCGCGTCAAAATAATCAGTGTATTCTTCTGGCAAAATTCCGCCATCGATTGCCTTTCCGTCTTCCGCAAAACCGCGGCATTTTTGCAAAAGAAAAGTTTTATACTGCTTTATGTAATTGTAATCGTTTAAAAGTCCAGAAACTTCTTCTTTGTAGGAAAGCGGCTTTCCCTGTGCGTCCCATAAATTGAATCCATTCAAGGTTTCCAAAAGCGAAACTATTTTTGATTCAGTTTCGTCCAACTGGTAAAGCATTACAACGCTTTCCCGGCGGAAAGAATCGATAAATTCTTTGTTGAGCCAGTTTATCAGCATACGTCCATGAGCATCCAAAGGAATCGTAATATTTATCCGCTCAGCTTCGTTGTCAGGATTCTTTGCATCTATCAATTTTAGAGAAAACGGCATTCTTATAAGTTCTTTCGGCTCAAGTTTTTTTAGAATTGGAGCAAAAGTCAACTGTCCGATATACCCATCATTTTGACGGCTCAAAAGCTCAACGCGTCTTCTCGTTCCATCGCTGTCCAAAACAACATTTGTAAAACCTGCGCCCTTTGCGCCTTTCATAAACTGCTCAAGAGCTGGACAAAATCCAAGTCTGTTGTCTCCGCCCTGGTCAATCAAATAATACTGATTTCCTTTTAAAATCCGTTGTTTTTTGTCCTGAACATTAAAATAAAGGCATTTTTTTCGGACATATTCCAGATATTCAGGAGAATATTTTATATCCAAATCCAAAATATTGACCGTAAGCCAAGTATCTCCAAAAAATTGAATCGCCTTTGCAAAAAGCTCATCGTTGTCTTGAAAACTCGAATTCAAGATGCTTTCTTTTAGAGAATCAAATTCCGGATTAACCCAATCTTCAATCGCGTCAGATGCAAGTTGAATCAAGTCCTTTTTTCCGTACATTCCGCTTACGGCAGCATCAGCAAACTGGCTTATAAAATCCGAAACATCTTTTTTTTGAGAATCGAGGGCATTTCCAATTTCGACAGAGGCTTGAGGATTTACACCAAGATGAGAAGGAGAAAGATATTCAATATCGAAAACTGCTGTTTTTGCGCCGAGTTCCTTCATTCTTAAAAGAGAATTTGCAAAAATATCGCGGCTCCACGGCCATGGCCCTAAATCTTCGAGCGACTTATTGTCAATTTCAACAAAAAGAATTTCTTGCCGGCTTTTAGGTTCTTTTCTAAGCGAAAGCATAAAATCGTAAAGCCTGTAATCAAATTTTTGAAAAAATCCAAAAAATCCAGCACAAGCACAAAGTAAAATTACGAGAAAAACCGCAATTTTATCAATCGACTTTTTTAACAAATTTTTAGAAAGTTTATCTCTCATTATGACAAAAAGTATAACACATGTTATGATTTTATATAGTTAAATTTCAATTCTCTTTTCAAATCATATAAATAGTTTCAATCTCGGAGGAAATATGAAAAAAAGTCTGTTGCTGCTGATTGCTGCATTGCTTTCTTTTTCTGCAGCTGCTCAAAATTCCGAAAAATTAACAGAACTCATCAACTCAAAAACTGCAACTTACGGTCAAGTAGCGTATCTTTACGGAGTTTATTCGGAAAAAATTGATGAAAACGCGTCTTACGAAGAATCGCTCGACGTTCTAAAAGAAAATTTTCCATTAAAAAAAGAAATTTCTTCATCATCACCTGTTACACTCTCAGAACTTTCCTTTATTTTTGCAAAACTTGCAAATTTAAAAGGCGGAATTTTTTATACGCTTTTTTCAAATCCGCATTACGCCTTTAAAGAACTTCAGGCAAAAGAAATTTTACCAGAAAACTCAGATCCATCGCAAAAAGTAAACGGCCGGGATGTAATTGCAATTTTTAATGCCTGCCTTTCGCAAGAATAAAAACTGCAAAAAGACATTTTGTATCGGGAGTAAATATGAAAAAATCGATTCTTACAGTATCCGCTTTTTTTGCAGCAATTTCGCTTTCTGCATTCGATTTTGGCGGAAGCCTTGGAAATAATTCAAAATTTGAGGATACTTTTTCTAACGATGGCCTAAAACTCAATCAAAAAAACTATGCCTCGATTTGGGGACAGGTTCCTTTTCAAGACACAAAAAATTATTTTTTTGTACAGGGACGTTTTCAGCACGAATATGACGCCGACAAAAAAGATTCAACAAATGCAATAAATCTTGACAACGCGCAGTTTGTTTTTTATAAGCAAAATTTTATATTCAACGTTGGACGTTTTTATTATTCAGACATTTCTTCCATTATATATAATCAGAGCGGAGATGGGGCGGAAGTTCAATTTCAACTTCCTGGAATAAAAGCCAGCGCCTACGGTTTTTACACAGGTCTTTTAAATTCCCAGTTTATCACTCTAAACGACTTTGACTATATCGCCGACGAAGACAAAATCTACGATTTATGCGCTAAATATCTTATTGCAGGTTTAAAAGTTGAATTGCCGTCTTTTTTTGGTGAACAGACGTTTTCTGCCGAAGTTTTAAATGCATGCCGGCTTGAAGGGAAAAATTACAACAGGCTTTTTGCAGAAGGAAAACTCGAAGGTCCGGTTTCTGTTTTAAACGGGCTTTTTTACGATTTGACGGCAGCTATCGAATTCTCTAAATACGACGACCAAAAATTCAAAATTGCGAACCTTTCAAAAGCAAGAATTTATTTTTATCCAGGCTTTAAAGATACACAATTTTCTTTCAACGCTGTATACACTACAGGAGAAGAAAAAGACAAAGATTCTTCGGTAAACGCTTTTTCTGCAATTACAAGTTCAACTGCTGTAAATTCGCTCGAAGAACCAGAATTTTCCGGAATCCTTAAAGCCGGGCTTTCTGCTTCAATAAAGCCTGTAAAAAATCTTCTTGTTGCGGCAAATGCAGATGCGGTTTTTAACACAAACAAAAATAAAAACAAATATTCTGGCTTTCAATACAAAGCACTTGCAAACTGGCAGATTTTAAGCGATTTGTTTGCAGGCGCAGAACTTTCACAATTCTTTGACAAAGACAGCTCTGACAACAACAAAACGTCGATTTCGTTGAAAGCAATTCTTACATTCTAAATTATGGAGGAAACAAAATGAAAAAAACAGTAAAAACGTTTGCATTTATTTGTTTAACACTTTTTGGTTCTGTTTGTGCTTTTTCTGCCCCATTTGAAGCAACAGTCGTTTCTGCAAAAGGAAAAACAGAAGTTCAGCGCGCAGGAATATGGACTGCGCTTAAAACAGGAAATTCTGTAAGCCGCGGCGATGTTATTCAGACAGGTTTTAAGTCGGAACTTATTATTAAAATAAAAAATTCGACAGTAACAGTTTCGCCGATGAGCCGAATAACAGTTGAGCAACTCGCCGAAAAAAAAGACAAGGACGAAACAAAACTTTTCTTAGACACAGGTTCTCTAAGGTCAAACGTAAAAAAAACAGAAGACCGCAGAATTGGTTTTACAGTTCGCTCACCAGTTGCAACCGCTTCTGTCCGCGGAACTGAATTCAGCGTAAAAAACATTTACGGCGGAACAGAAATTATCGGTTACGAAGGCGAAACTACAGCCTGGAAATCTTCTCAGCCACAGCAACCGGAAATTGCAGCTACAGAAGATGATGACATTGAAATTGAAGAAAACAATTCTGAATCAATTTCTAGAGGTCAATCAGGAGCAGTTATCGTAAGAAAACACACTAAATCTTCTTATACAGAAAATTCTTCTACTTCACCAAAAGAAAATTTGAAAAAAATGTCGGAAAACATCGGCAAACTAGAAAGTTATGATCCAACCAATCAAAATTCATCAAAACGCTCAAATCTCCTTATAAATATTACGATAAAAGAATAAATGAATCAGATAAAATTTAAAAAAATCTCAAAGAACGTAGTTTTTATAAGCGCGTTCTTTGCTGTTTGTGCAGCAGGATTTACAAGTTGCACAAAAGAACAAAAAACACAGCCAGCGGCTACAGAAGAAATTCAAACCGAAGAACAGAAAACTGCCGTCAAAATAAACAGTTTGGACGAACAGACAAAAGAATATCTTTCCGGCAAAACAATTGCCGTAGTTTTAGGACACAGCTACAACGATTTGCAAACTGTCGAAAAAATAAAACAGCTTTTGAACATAAATTACGGTGTCAAAACTGACGAAACGGAAGCTTTAATAACAATTTTGGTTTATCCGGAAGATTTTTTAGTTGCAGGAAAACCAAGAATCAGTTCAATTTATTCAAAACTTGAAGACAAAAATCTTGCAGGAATAATAACATTTGGCGCTCCAGAAGGACTTTGCAACGCACTTGCAAGACTCGAAGACCTTTCTATAAAACAGCAGGAAGAAAACAAAAACGAAAAAGTTTTTAAACGTTCATATCCAGTTTTTTCATTTTTTCAACAAGACGACACGCTCGGTTCCGAATCGACGGCAGATTTTGTCCTCGACTATACTCCAAAGCAAAATTCTCTCGAAATGGAGCAAACTGCAAACATTCCAGATTTTGACACAAGTTCAATGCTTTTAAATGCAATCGATGAAATGCTAAAACTTCGCGCCCCGCTTGAAATCAATAAAAATTTAATTCAAGTTGTGCAAAAAATTGTCGGGAAACAAAAACAGGTTTCAAATTACACAGATTATGAATCCGGATTAAAAGCCGCAAATCATTTTATTTTTAACTGATGCCCCTAATTCAAGAAAAAACAAAAAATCTCGCAAACAAAGAAACTGCAAAAATTCTAGTTATTTCGGACAGCCACGGTCAAACAAAAAATTTGCGCTCTGTTCTGGAATCTCAAAAAAATACCTGCGATGCCCTAGTTTTTACAGGCGACGGAATGCTAGATTTAATAACAATTATGGAAGAAGACTTTAACTCTCCTCCAGAACACAAAATTTTGCCAGAAAATGTAATTTTTGTCCGCGGAAACGGAGATTCGCCTTATTACAAAATTTTTACAGATAAACCGCAAATTTTACAAATTCAAGAAGATGCCAGCTTTACGGTTGCACACAAAAAATTTTTTGTAACACATGGACATTTTTTTGGAGTTTATTATTCAACACAGGAATTGCTCGATTATCTTGAAAAAAACAAATTTGACGCAGGACTTTTCGGCCATACACACGTGCCATTTGCCAAAATTTCAAAAGATATTCTGCTTTTAAATCCCGGAAGTATTTCATTACCAAGAAAAAATTCAAAAAAAAGCTACGCAGTTTTGACAGTCACAAAAGAAAACATAAAATATGAATTTTTTGAGCTTTGATTTTGAAATTTTTCTGCAAAACAAAACTTAGAAGAAAAAATCATCCATTTTAAAGCCACAATAATCGTGTCCAGGATAAACCAAAGTCTTTCCGTCTACGTCCTGCTTTAACTTTTTAAGGCTCTGCATCATCAAAACTTCGTTTCCGCCAAGGTCTGTCCGTCCATAACTTCCGTAAAAAACAGTATCGCCACTCAAAAGCAATTTTTCGGATTCGTTGTAAAGGCAGACACTTCCCATCGTGTGTCCTGGTGTATGAAGAATTTTCCAGTTTTTAAGAGAATCTTTTACTTTTTTCGAAAGTCCGCCGGAAAAATGTTCCATACAGTCAAAAAGTGTTTTATTATCTTCCAAAAAACAGTCGGCAGAAGGAAGATTTTTTACCGCGCTTAAAAAATCAGAAAACCCGATTGCATCAAGTTCTTCTTTTTGAATTTTAGAAGCGTCCTTGCCAATCATTTGAGAATCAGCATTGTGAATTAAAATAGGAATATTCGGATAAAATTCTTTCAAAACAGGAAGCCCGGCAACATGGTCAAAATGACCGTGAGTTAAAACAAGTGCGACCGGCTCTTTTTTGTTTTCTTTTAAATAATCAGAAATTACGGTTTTGTCTCCGCAATATTCGCAGCTGGCGGGATCTACGATAAAAACCTTATTTTCACAAAGATCTACAACCATGGAATTTACACCGAGCGGACCCGTTCTTAAAATTTTTACCATAAAAAGCCTCTGCAAAAAAAACAAATTCGCAAAAAAAAGCATTGAGCTCTTAAAAATCAAAATTTTCAAAAACTCAATGCCATTTAAATTTTACAGATCAGCAGAAGAACTTGAGCGAGGCTTGCGGAGAGCCATGATTTCTTCGTCTGTCATTTCAATTGGCGCTTTTTCCATTTCTTTTGCAAAAGCAGCCTGCTGAGCAACAGTATCCGAATTTGAAGCGGTAAAACTGTCAACAATCGGCGCAGACTTGTTTTCTACATTTGGAACTCTTTCATTGTTAATGTATTCTTCTGCAGGTTCGCTTTCTTTTTCAGAAAACTCAGCGGCATCTTTCTTTTCAGAATAACTAACAGAAAGTTTGCGGCCGCGCCAGTCAAAATCGTTGAGCGCAGAAATTGCCTTGTCTGCATCTTCTTTGAAAAGCTCAACAAAAGAATAATTTGCAAGAACTTTGATATTTCCGATGCGTTCGCGTTCAATTCCAGCTTCGTTGATAAAAAGACCAAGAAGATCGCGTGCAAATACATGACGGTTGCGTCCAATGCTTACAAAAACTGTCGCAGCATTTTCTGGTGCGATTTCTACACGAGGACTGCGTTCTTTTGGCTCGCTCTCAGAATTTTCCTGACGTTCTTTTCTTTCTTCGTAGCGGTTGCGACGATTTTCCTCACGGCGTTCACGGAAATTTTCGCGTGCTGTCCTGTTCGGATTAAAGCGATAGATTGCGCCTTTTGAAGCCTGCAAAAGAAAAGCGGCAACATAAGAGCGTCTTGTAAGAGGAACATTTTTCTTAAAAACTTTTTTAAGTTCTTCGTAATATTCCGGATTTGATTCTACTTTAGAAACTGCGTTTTTCAAAAAAGCAGCTACCTGATCCATGTTAAGTTCAGTTTCACGTCTGTTAAAAGCCATTTTGATACTCCTAAAAAAAATGCCTTAAATTAAATAGGCTTTAGTTCAATTCAGCCACAAAAGCAAAATCTTTTTCTTCAAAACCTAAATCGGTCAATGTTGATTTTAGCATTTTTGGCACAAATGAATTGTTAATTATAAAAAATTGAATTCCGTCTTCGGTTAAAGTGGAAATGCTTCTTGATAAAAGCTCTCTGGCAATTCCAAGCCCACGGTAATTCTGATTTACAAAAAGGGCGTTTAAAAATGCAACCTTTTTACTGGACAAACCCGAATATAAAACACAACCGGCAAACTCGTCCGACAAAGTACGGCAAACAAAACCGCCAGTACAGTTTTTAGTCAGAGCGTTGATTGAATCAAACTGATCTTTTAGTTGTAAAGAAATAGCTGAACCAAGTTCACCTGAAAATTGAATTTTTAATTCTTCAAAAAAAGCACTTGCTAAAAAAGCAACATTTCCGCTGTCCATATCCGCAGAAAATGTCCGGAAAGCAAAGTCTTCAAGAACCAGATCATCATATTCGTAAAAGTCTTGCTCTAAAGTTTCCAGCCCCCACGACTCCCGCAGTGCGTTGTACCATTCGCAAACCATTTTTTTCATTTCTTTGTTCTTAAAAGAATGAAATCTTCTGTCCGCTTCAGGATACTTTTTTAATGTATTTTTAAAATTTCTGAAAACCCCCCGTCCTTCAAGTAAAATCTGTTTAAGTTCGCCGCAAGCCTTTATGCCTTTGTACTTTGCAATAAAATTTTCAAGCAAACTGTAGCCGTCGGCACTAGTCCACAACGGCAGCGAATAAATATTTTCCTCATCAACCGATTCTGGCTCACACTGAACAATCCTGGAATTTTTCGCATCCAAACCAAAATTTTGCTGCTGATTTTCCATGGCGAACAAAATGTCTGTGCACAAAGAATCAGTTAATTCAAAAAACATCGATTACCCTTTTTTATGTTGATTGCCCTAATATAACACAAAATTTATGCTTCGGGCAACTCTTTGCGGCTCGAAACAATAGTTCCGACAATGCCATAATCCGCCGCTTCCTGAGCAGTAAGCCAATGATCTCGTTCTGTATCTTTTTTTACAGTTTCAAAATCTTTTCCAGTCGCTTCTGCAATCAATTTTGTAAGAGTTTCGCGCGATTTTGAAATTTCCTGAGCAGTAATCTCAATATCAGTTGCAACACCGCGGCTTCCGCCCATCAAAGGCTGATGAATCAAAAAATGGCTGTTCGGCAAACTAAAGCGTCTTTCTTTTGGAACAGACAAAAACAAGGTTACACCCATGCTCGCAATAAGTCCCATTCCAATTGTATAAACAGGAGCATTTATAAAGCGAATCATATCGTAAAGTCCAAAACCGTCGTCGATTGAGCCTCCTGGAGAATCAATGTAAAGATAAATCGGTTTATCAGAATCTGCTTCAAGAACAAGAAGCTGCTTTACAATTTTTTCAACCAGTTCTTCGTTCACTTCGCCGCTGACAACAATCTGGCGAGTTTTTAAAAGTTTCTCAGCAAAAGCGTCTGCAGAAACTTTTTTTTCTTTTTTTTCGTCTTCATCAATAAATTTAGCCATACTTAAAATATATAAAAATTCCCGCTTATTGTCTAATGAAAAAATCAGAAAAGACAGGAGGGGAAAGCCTTCCCCTGCGCTGCAACCACGGCAAAATTGCCGCGTTTTCCGCTACCCCTTCTCCTGGGGGAAAATTCCCCCAAGCCCCCTTAAATCAGTTTTCGTTTGCTCCAGCCCTGCAAAATACGCTGCTGGTTTTCGTCCGTGGAAAGCAAAAATTTTGCAAACATTTCATTTGTCTGTGCAAATTCCTGAGCAAGAATTATCTGCTCGTCTGCCGTAAAATTAGAAAGCACGTAGTCGGCAATGTCGCGGTTTTGAGGTTTTGTAAGTCCAAAACGCAGCCGCCAGAAATCGGCAGTTCCAAAAGCAGACTTCATTGAACGAAGGCCGTTGTGCCCTCCAAGACCGCCGCTCCATTTTAAGCTGACAGTTCCCAAAGGAAGCTCAAGCTCATCGTGAACAACTAAAATTTCTTCCGGAAGAATTTTATAAAACCGGGCAAGTTCTCCAACGCTTTCTCCGCTCAAATTCATATAAGTAAGCGGTTTTAAAAAGTAGATTTTATCTGGAGAGCCTTCCGGCACAATCGGGTCAGAACCGTCTTTTTTAGAATACATTCCTGTTTCTGCAAACCAATGTGCGAGCACAGAAGTTTCTATAACAGCATAGTCGCCTTTAAATTTATTCTGAAAGTTCAATCTGTTGTAAAAAGGAAGCTGCGCAGCAAACTGCCAGGCAACATTGTGCCGAGTTTTTTCGTACTCGCTGCCATAATTTCCTAAAAAAGCCACAAGTTTAATCATTAAAAGCCTCAGTTTTTTGTATTTATTTATAGAAATAAATTATACCAATTCGCGTAAACTGTGTAAAAGGACAGATTTTTTTATATATTCAGGGCTTGCGGCAGGGATCGGAAGGGACGCGAAGCGTGTGTTTTTGCCTGCAAAAATACCGGAGGCAAAAGCCGTAGCCCTGGAGAGCCCGTTTTTTGCGCAGCAAAAAGCCGCCCGATTAAAAAACTTTTTTATGCAAATTTAGCGGTTTGCGATTGAAGTTTTTTTATGTCCGATATATATTATTTAAGCGCTCCAAAAACACTAAATATAGCGTTTTTTGGGGCTTTTTTATCATTTTTGACACTACCATATTTTTCAATTTGTCAAGTGATTTTCTAAAAATTCTTAAAATATTTTTCGGAGGAAAACTATAAAATGAAGATTATCAAAAGAAATGGCGTGGAAGTTATTTTTGACATAAAAAAAATCATAACGGCAATTTCGAAGGCAAATGCCGAAGTTCCGCTCAGCGACCAGCTTTCTGACAATCAAATTAAATCTATCGCAGAAAATATCGAAAATGCCTGCGCTTCTGAAAATCACGAAATGAACGTCGAAGCTATTCAGGACATGGTCGAAAAAGAAATTATGAAGGCTGGCGCTTTTGATATTGCAAAAAAATATATTACTTATCGTTACCAGCACGAACTTATGCGCAAGGCAAACACGACCGACAAGCAGATTCTTTCGCTGCTTGAATGCCAGAACGAAGAAGTTAAGCAGGAAAATTCAAATAAAAACTCGACTGTTGTTTCGGTTCAGCGCGATTACATGGCTGGAGAAGTTTCTAAAGATATTACAAAACGATTTTTGCTCGACGAAGACATTGTACAGGCGCACAACGAAGGCATTATTCACTTTCACGATGCTGACTATTTTGCCCAGCACATGCATAACTGCGACCTTGTAAACCTGGAAGACATGCTCCAAAACGGAACTGTTATTTCCGGCACAAGAATCGACAAGCCTCATTCTTTTTCTACAGCTTGCAACATTGCAACTCAGATTATTGCTCAGGTTGCTTCGAGCCAATACGGAGGCCAGTCAATTTCGCTCGCACATCTCGCTCCTTTTGTTGATGTAAGCCGCAAAAAGATTATCCGCGAAATGAACTTAATTGCCGAAAAAACAGGTCTGCACTACAACCCGGAACAGTTTAAGGAAATTGTAGAAATGCGCCTTAAGGACGAAATTACCCGTGGTGTTCAGATGATTCAGTATCAGGTTGTAACACTGATGACGACAAACGGCCAAAGCCCTTTTGTTACGGTCTTTATGTATTTGAACGAAGTTAAAGACGAACAGACAAAGTCCGACCTTGCGCTCATTATTGAGGAAGTTTTAAAGCAGCGTTTTCAGGGCGTTAAAAACGAGGCAGGTTTCTGGGTTACTCCAGCATTTCCTAAACTGATTTATGTTCTTGAATCTGACAATATTTCTGAAGACGGAAAATATTTTTATTTGACAGAACTGGCTGCAAAATGTACAGCGCGCCGCCTTGTACCAGATTATATTTCCGAAAAAAAGATGATGGAACTCAAAGACGGAAACTGTTATCCTTGCATGGGATGCCGTTCGTTCCTTACTGTTTACCACGATCCTCAAACAAACAGACCAAAATTCTACGGCCGTTTTAATCAGGGCGTTGTAACAATCAACCTTGTCGATGTAGCATGCTCGTCTGGCGGAAATATGGACGCTTTCTGGAAGATTTTTGACGAACGCCTTCAGTTGTGCTTCAGAGCTCTTATGGCCCGTCATAACAGGCTGTTGAATACTCCGAGCGATGTTGCCCCGATTTTGTGGCAAAATGGCGCTCTTGCGCGTCTTGAAAAAGGCGAAGTAATAAACAAGCTTTTGTACGGCGGATATTCAACTATTTCTCTCGGATACGCAGGACTTTGCGAATGTACAAAATACATGACTGGAAAACCTCATACAGATCCAGAAGCAACTCCTTTTGCCTTAAAAATAATGCGCTACATGAACACAAAATGTGCCGAATGGCGCGACCAGACAAACATTGCATTCTCGCTCTACGGGACTCCTCTCGAGTCAACAACTTACAAATTTGCAAAATGCTTAAAACGTCGTTTTGGCGAAATTGAAGGCGTAACAGACAAAAACTACATTACAAATTCTTATCACGTGCATGTGACTGAACAGGTTGATGCATTCGCAAAACTCACATTTGAAAGCCAGTTCCAGGAGCTTTCTCCAGGCGGCGCTGTAAGTTATGTCGAAGTTCCAAATATGGAAAACAATATTCCTGCTGTAATCGCTCTGCTCAAGCATATTTACGAAAACATAATGTATGCTGAACTGAACACAAAATCCGACTGCTGCCAAAAATGCGGTTACACTGGCGAAATTCGGGTTGTCGCAGATGCTGACGGAAAATTGGTTTGGCAATGTCCAAACTGCGGAAACACAGATCAGACAAAAATGAATGTTGCCCGCCGAACCTGTGGCTACATCGGAACACAATACTGGAATCAGGGACGCACGCAAGAAATTAAAGAGCGCGTTTTGCATCTGTAAAAAATGTACTACGGCGAAATAAAAAAAATCGACATTGCAAACGGGCTTGGAGTTAGAGTAAGCCTGTTTGTAAGCGGCTGCAGAAATAAATGTCCAGGCTGCTTTAATCAGATGACGTGGAATTTTAACTACGGCCAGGAATTTACTCAAAAAACAGAAGAAGAAATTCTCGAAGCCCTAAAGCCAGAATATATTCAAGGGCTTACCGTTCTTGGCGGTGAGCCTTTTGAAGAAGAAAATCAGCGCGTCCTTGCGCCATTTTTGGAAAAAGTCCGTGCAATATTCCCAAAAAAAACAATCTGGTGCTATAGCGGCTACATTTACGACATAGATTTAAAACCTTCCGATGGACGCAAGCACTGCGAAGTAACAGACCGCATGCTCGACTGCATCGATGTTCTCGTGGACGGACCATTTAAACAGGAATTAAAAGACATAACCTTAAATTACCGCGGGAGCAGCAACCAGCGCATTTTATGGCTAAAAGAAAACAAACCGGTAAATTCAATCGACTAATCAAAACGATTTGTAAATAAAAAAAACTCTGTCCAAAAAACAAGGTTCTGAACAGAGTTTTGTTACTTACTTGGTCTGATATAAACTAAAGGCCTTTTATTTCCTTTGCTTTTGCGCAAATTGTGTCCTGCAGAACTTTTTTGTCGCCGGCTGCAGAATCTATAAGGCGGACAAAAACTGAGCCTGCTACGACTCCTTCGACATAAGGCGCTATTGCCTGTGCCTGCTCTTTTCCGTGAATTCCAAATCCACCGTAAATTTCCGGAACAAAACCGCTTTTATTTTGACGTTTTAATTTTTTTAAGAATTCAACTGTATGAGAGTCGACTTTTGTGTCCATTCCAGTAATTCCTGCACGCAAAGCCGCATAAATCGTCTTAAAACCAAAGTCCAGCATTTTTTGAAGGCGTTCGTCCGTCATGCTTGGAGCCGCAACAGGAATATTTTCCATTCCGTATTTTTTGCAGGCAACAGAAAGACCTTCGTCGCAGTCAAACGGCAAGTCTGGAATAATCATTGCATTTACGCCAACCTCGCTTGCTCTCCGGCAAAAATTATCAACACCAGGAGTAAAAATCAGGGAAGCATAAGACATTATTGCAATTTTTACATTTGGAAAGCTTTTATGCAATTTTGCGATAAAATCCAAGCCGTTTTGTGTTGTTGCTCCGTTTGCAAGAACAGTTGAACATGCGTTTTGAATTACAGGACCGTCTGCACTTGGATCAGAAAACGGCAGCTGAATTTCCAAAAAGTCGGCTCCGCCTTTTACGAGAGCTTCAGCGGCAGCAAAAGAAATTTCAGGATTTGGATAATTTGCAACTAAGTGCGACATCAATTTTATCATAATTTTTTTCCTTAATTTTGGTGATTGAATCTGCAAAACCTGCGTTAGGGATTGTAGGGGCGGCGAAGCCGTTCGCAACGCGAATGAAGCGCGGTTAGGCGCGGAACCCCGAAAAGCCCGGCTGACAGCCGCTTTTTGCGGCTGTCAGAACGCCCAAATTTTAATATTTTTCGTGAACATCTTTATTTTCTTCAAGACGCTTTAATTCGCTTTTTAGAAACTCTTTCCATTCTTCAGGACGGAAAACAGGGCTTGTAATAAAAACGTCCTTGTCGCCTCGTCCTGACATATTTATGACAATCGCCTTGTCTTTTGGAACTTTAGGCGCAAGTTTCATTGCATAAGCCGCCGCGTGTGAACTTTCGAGAGCCATAAGGATTCCTTCGTTTTTTGCAAAAAAATTAACGGCTTCGAGAGCTTCATTGTCGCGGATTGCTTCAAAAGTGATTCGGCCGGTTTTTCCAAGCATTGCAAGCTGAGGACTGATTCCAAGGTAGTCAAGTCCCGCAGAAATCGAACTTGTTTTTTGAGATTGGCCGTCGGCATCTATCAAAAAACGGCTTTTAAAACCTTGCATAATTCCGTCGCGCGCAGAATTTCCAACCATGCGGCTTGCGTTGTTTCCAATTTCCGGTCCACTTCCACCACCTTCCGCACCATAAAGTTTGATTTTTTCGTCCTTAAAGAATGGGGCAAAAAATCCAGAAGCATTAGAACCGCCGCCGACACAGGCAACAAGAGAATCAATCTGGATATTGCGCTCTGCACACTGTTTTTTTACTTCTTCGCCGATTATGGATTGAAAAGTGCGAACCATGTCAGGGAAAGGAGCTGGTCCCAAGGCAGAACCAAGACAGTAATGTGTAGTTTCAAAATTAGTAGCCCAGTCGCGCATAGCTTCATTTACAGCGTCCTTTAATGTGCGAGAGCCTGTTTTTACGGCAACAACTTTCGCACCGTAAAGCTCCATTGAAGCCACATTTGGCTGCTGACGGCGAACATCGACTTCTCCCTGATAAATTACGCACTGCATTCCAAGTTTTGCACAGGCTGCGGCTGTTGCGACTCCATGCTGCCCTGCGCCTGTTTCTGCAATAATCCGCTTTTTTCCCATTTTTTTTGCAAGCAAAACCTGACCAATAGCATTGTTAATTTTGTGAGCGCCAGTATTTGCCAAGCCTTCGAGTTTTATGAAAATTTTTCCGCCACCCAAAAGTTCAGTAGCGCGTTCAGCAAACATAAGCGGAGTTTCGCGGCCAATATAATCGCGACGCAAAATGTTCAGTTCTTCTAAAAAATCCTTGTCGTGAATATAAAAATTAAAAGCCGAATCAAGTTCGTCAATCGCCGAATGTAAAATTTCAGGAATATATTTCCCGCCGTAATCACCAAAAAAACCGTCAATAGATTCTTCGTACATGTATATTTCTCCAGTTATTT
>NZ_DBJD01000034.1:0-13531 GCF_002297065.1 Treponema sp. UBA785
GCTTGCGATATAGCCCGTAATGCGCTCAGACTTTCGGGGATAAAAATTTTAAAGCAGGGAGATGATGACAGATTCCGGCTTTTAAAAATCTTTAGAGAAGATAAGCCGAGTGTTCTTTTTGCAACAGATTCGTTTTGGGAAGGTGTTGATGTTCCCGGCGACAGCCTGTCTCAGGTAATTATTGCAAAATTGCCGTTCGGTGTTCCTAATAATCCTGTTTTTGCAGCAAAGTCGGAAATGATACAGCAGAGAGGCGGAAGTTCTTTTATGGAATTGTCTGTTCCTGATGCTGTTATAAAATTTAGGCAGGGATTTGGACGCTTGATGCGCAGAAATTCTGATAAAGGTGCAATCGTTGTTTTAGATAAAAGAATCGTAGAAAAGCAGTACGGAAAGATCTTTACTTCGAGTGTTCCTGAAACAAAAAAAATGTATGACTCTGTAGAAAATATAGCGCAAGCTGTCGCAGCCCTTATTGATTAGTTGACTTGATTGAATTTTTATTTGCTTGAATGATTTTGCAATGCGTTTGTATGCAAAAAAAATCCCGCAAAACCGTGTACTTTGGTCTGCGGGGGTTATATGGTCGCTATAAGAAATTTATTTTCTAAAATCTTTAGGACGACGTTTTGTGAGTTTGCATTTTGAACACTCAGCTACGTTGCGGAGTCTTCCGTTTTCGTACAAAGTTTTCATTACAATTTCGCCACCACATTCAGGGCATTCAAATTTCTGTGTTGCAACTGTTGTACGAGAGTTCTTACTAGCACCAGCCATGACTATCCTCCAAAAAATATTCGAATATGTTCAAATAGTATAATAAATTAGAAACTCTGTGTCAAGATTTAAAAAACATATAGTGAAAAAACTTTAAAATAAAACTCTAATTTGATATATTGATACGAATTAACAAAAAATCCATATTGACTATAAATCGTTCGTTTGTTAATATTTATAAAGTTTTTATTTGGGGGTGCCTCCTTTGGCTGGAAAAAAATCATCTGCAGAAAAAAGATATGCACAGAGCGAAGTTCGTCGCTTGCACAACAAAGCAATTAAAAGTGAAGTTCGTACTTATGCAAGACAGTTTGTAGAAGCTGTTCAGGCTAAAGACGAAAAGCTTGCTAAGGAAAGACTTACAACTTTAGTATCTAAGCTTGACTCTGCACGTAGTAAGGGTGTCCTTACACGCAATGCTGTTTCTCGCAAAAAGTCACGCATGGCGAAACTTTTTAACGTTTCATTTGCTGAAGCTCCTGCAAAATAATTTGGCATTCTCTATGCCTAAAAACCTGATGGCGTAAAGTTTACGCTTGCGTCATCAGGAATTTTTTTTTCTGAAAATGTTGTGAGGTAAATAAATGTCTGCTAAAAAAGTAACAAAATATGATTTAGTTGAATCTGTTTACCAAAAAGCGCAATGCGAAAAAAAAATCGTCCAGGATGTTGTAGAACAACTTTTGGATGAATTAAAAAATGCCTTAAAGGAAGGCAATACAATTGAACTTCGTGGTTTTGGAACTTTTGAACCTCGCTTGAGAAAAGGTCGTTCAAAAGCCCGCAATCCAAAAACAGGAGAGCAGCTTACCGTTGCGCCGCATTTTGTGGCTGCGTTTAGGGCTGGACAGGAATTAAAAAAATCCCTTTGGGATCTTCCTGTTTTTGAATCTTCGGCTACTGTTGAGTAAAAAAAGGAAGATGAGCCTTGATTCAGGTAGTCGCTTCTGTTCTTTTATCATCTTTCTTAAAATTCCTTTCACATCCTAATTTTATTTTTAAAAACGGGCTTTTTTTGTTAGCTTGGTTTTATTATATTCCTTTTTTATTTATAATTCCAAAATTTAGCTTGAAAAAATCTGCTTTGGCAGGCTTTGCCTATGGTTTTATCAGTTATTTTCTTTTTTGTTTTTGGCTTATTCGTTACGATGTGTTTGCGGCTTTAGGTGTTTATTCTCTTTTTGGAGTTTACTGGGCTATAATTTTTGCTCTTTTGCAATTTTTTTCAAAAACAAGGAAATATGCTTTTATTTTTAATATTCTGATTCTTTTTTTTGCAGAATTCCTTTTTACAAAAGGATATTTTGCCTTTGGATACGGAGTTTCTGCTTATACTCAGTGGAAAATTCCTGTTTTAACAAGAGCTGTCCGATATACAAAAATTTGGGGACTGGATTTTTTAATTATTTTCTTTAACTGTATTGTTGTTGCGAATGTTTCTTATGTCATAAAATACAGACGTTTTAATTTTGTGCAGGCTGGTGGAGCGCTGTTTTTTGCAGTTCTTTTTATTCAGCATATTTTTATAGGTTTTTTTGTTGAAGAAACAGAGCCTTCTTCAACTTTGAAGACGGTTTTAATTCAAAATAATGCGGATCCAAGAAAAGATGGAATTGAGCAGTATAAAAAAGAAATTGAAAGCTTAAAACGGCTTACAGATAAGGCTCTTATGCAGCATCCTGACATTCAGATTGTTGTTTGGCCGGAAACCAGCGTTGTTGTTGATGTGGTTTCTGCTTTTGATAAAAAATTGCGTTTTGGACGCGAAGATGAGCGTTCTGAGATGGCGATTGACCTTTTTGATTACATAAATTCAAAAAAATGCGACTTTATTCTTGGAACGAGTTTTAAAAATTATAACAGCGCTCTTTTGTTTTCCCCAATAAAGCCAATTGTTAATTCAAGACAGACTGTGCTTCCAAACTGGCAGGTTTACAAAAAAAATCATCTTGTGCCTATTTCTGAAGATTTTCCGTTGAAAGGATTTTTTCCTGAGTATTACCAGCAGAGCGTAATAAGCGGCCGTTATTGGCTTGAAGGTGAAAAAATGAAGCTGTTAAAGTTTAGAGAAATTTTAATCGGAACTCCAATTTGCTTTGAAGATACTTTTTCTGAAGTCGGCGAAAAAATGGCAAAAATGGGGGCGGAGCTTTTTATCAGCCTTTCAAATGATTCCTGGAGTTATAGCAGAGCTTGTCAGATGCAGCATCTTGCGGCCGCAAGCTTTTGTTCAATGGAAAATGGAATTCCGATGATTCGTTCTTCAAACAGCGGTCAAACCTGCTATATCGACGGTTTTGGCAAAGTGAAGAAAATGATAAATCCTTTTTCTGAAAATTTTCTGTATTGCGAAGTTGAAATAAATAAGGTAAAATAGTAGATATGTCGCAAAATATTGAACTGAATAAAAGAGTTGAAAAAGAAGGAAATCAGAAAAAAAATCTGACTGTTTTTGGTCAGGAAACAGAATTTGACGGAGAACTCGAGTTTACTGACAATCTTGTGATTACAGGAAAATTCAGCGGAAAAATAAATGCGACCGGAGATTTAGAAATTGACAAAACCGCACTTTGCGATGTGGAGTCAATCAAAGTAAATTCTCTTGTGATTTCTGGAAAAGTAAAAGGCAATATAGAAGCAAAAGAACGTGTCGAAATGTGTTCTGGAAGCAGTGTTTTTGGTGATGTTGTGACTGGAAGAATAAGGATTGCTGACAATGTAGATTTTGAAGGCAGTGTTACGATGTTGCAGAATCCTCCAGATGTTGATATTTTTTCTGTTGCCTCTGACGAATTTAAACAGGCTTTGCTTATAAAATCAGATTTGCCTCATTAAAACAGCAATTTGGAGTCTTTTGATTAAAAAATAAATCTTATTGACTTTTTTATTGCTAGAATAATATAATAAGTAATCAATTCTTTTAACGAAAAATCCTTGAAAAGTTTTTAGTTTTTTTAACCGTTTTTAATAATTTTACAGATGGATATTTTTAATTTAAAAAGTCTGTAGATAATTTATAAAATTTTACAGTTTTTATTATTTTTTTTATGGAGAATTAAAATGGCATTGATTAAGCGCCGTTTTTTGGACAAATCCGAAGACTTGAAAAATGATAATGAGGATGTTCAAAATCAGCTGGAGTTGGATATTCAGCCAGAATCTTTTGAAAGTCCGGCATCAGTTCAGGAAGAATCTGTTGCAGAACCGGAAGTTAACGAAGCTGAAGAAGATTGTTCGTTAGAAGATGAGCCTGAGAATCCTGCTTCCGAAGAATCTTCTGTTGCGACGGAAACAGAAGAAAATCCTTCAGAAACGGAAGGGCGCCGGACTCGAGTTGTTATAAAACCGCGGAGAAGGGTTGTAGTTTCAAAAACAGATGGTGAACGAGCCGAAAGAACAGAACGCGCTTATAACAATCGCCAGCATAACAACGGCAATAACAGAAGAACTTCCTACAGAGAAAGAATTGCTGCAAGAAACGCCGCCAGAGACGAAGCGACAGCCGCTGCCCAGATAATCGAAAATCCTGAAGAATACGAATCAAAACCACGTCTTTTAATCAATGACCTTACAAAAATGAGCATGCCGGAATTGCGTTCTATGGCAATTCAATACGGCTGTGCCGAAGAAGATATTCCTTCAATGAAAAAGCAGGAAGTTATTTTTAATATTCTTAAAGCGCATACAGAACATGGCGGACTTATCTTTGCTTCTGGTGCTCTTGAAATTCTTCCTGACGGCTACGGATTTTTGCGTTCTCCGCAGAACAGTTATCTTCCTGGACCGGATGATATTTATATTAGTCCGAGCCAGATTCGTCTTTTTAATCTTAAAACCGGCGACACTGTTTACGGACAGACCCGTTCTCCAAAAGAAGGTGAACGTTTTTTTGCACTTTTAAGAATCGAAACCGTAAATTTTGATGAACCTCGCGTAGCACAGACGCGTGTTCCATTCGAAAATCTGACTCCGCTTTATCCAAATGAAAAATTGCGTTTGGAAACTGTAAGCGATGAATATTCTGGTAGAATTGTTGATTTGTTTGCTCCAATTGGGAAAGGCCAGCGTCTTTTGATTGTTGCTCCTCCAAAAGCCGGAAAAACAATTCTTATGCAGAAAATTGCAAACGCAATAATTCAGAATAACCCGGAAGTTTATTTAATTGTGCTTCTTATTGATGAGCGTCCGGAAGAAGTTACAGACATGGAGCGCGCAATCAAGGGAGAAGTTATTTCTTCAACGTTTGATGAACAGGCTACACGTCACGTTCAGGTTGCAGAGATGGTTCTTGAAAAGGCAAAACGTCTTGTAGAGCATAAACGCGATGTAGTAATTCTTTTGGACTCAATCACTCGTCTTGCACGTGCATACAATATTACAGTTCCAACTTCCGGAAAAGTTTTGTCTGGCGGTGTTGATTCTAATGCTTTGCATAAGCCTAAGCGGTTTTTTGGCGCTGCCCGCAATATAGAAGAGGGCGGTTCTTTGACGATTGTTTCTACGGCTCTCATTGAAACAGGAAGCCGCATGGATGAGGTTATCTTTGAAGAATTTAAAGGAACTGGAAACTCTGAAATTAACCTTGACCGCAAGCTTGCAGAAAGAAGACTGTTTCCTGCAATCAATATTAAAAAATCTGGAACCCGTAAAGAAGAGCTTTTGCTTACAGAAGACGAGCTTCAGAAAATTTGGATTTTGCGCAAAGTTATTGCGCCAATGGAAGACATTGAGATTACTGAACTTATTTTGCAGCAAATGAAAAAAAGCAAGGATAATAAAGCTTTTCTTGCGGCAATGAATACAGGCTCTGCGGCTATAAATTAGGCTGACTTGGTATTGACTAAAGCTTTGCAAAAAATGTAAAATTAAAAATACGCTTGTGGTATTAACTTGTTTCCTAACAGTGATGGAATGATAGAAACGCTTTTTTTTATTTTGCGTAAGCTAGTGGTGACTGGGGTTGCTTTAATACCGGGCAAGCAGTAAAGGAGATAAAAAATGAGAGCTGGTATTCATCCTGAATACAAAATGACAAAAATTACATGCCAGTGTGGCAATGTAATCGAAACACGTTCAACAGTACAGAACATTCATGTTGAAATTTGTTCTGCCTGCCATCCATTCTACACAGGAAAACAAAAACTTGTAGATACAGCAGGACGTATCGAAAGATTCAACAAACGTTTTGGTCTTACAAACAAAGAATCAAAGTAAGAAAATTTGTCTGATTGAAAGAATCCACTTCTTTTTGAGGTGGATTTTTTTTGTTTGAATGAATTTTGCGTTAGGGGGTGCAGCGGCGGGGAAGCCGTTAAAATTGCAGTTTTGTTTTGCGAAACTGCAATTTTAATGAAGCAAAAGGCGGAACCGCGAAACACCCGGCGGCGTAAGCCGGAACGCCCTGCTTTTTATTTAAAATAATGAGATTTTCCAGCAGCGGTGTGGTTTTTTGCCGTTGAAATCTTCTGGAATTGTCTGGACTGTTATGTCTTGAATCTGGAGTTTGAGTTCTGGAAGTTTTTGACGCAGCTCTTCTTCGCTGAACGAGAGGCGGCGGCTGTTTGTTGAAAAATAAAGAGTGCCTTTTGGTTTTAGAATTTTGAGGCATTTTTCGCAGAGAGCGAGCCAGTCGCGGTTTATGTCCAGCACGTTTTGCGTAGACTTTGAATTTGAGAAAGTTGGCGGGTCGAGGATTATTGTGTCGTAGCGGTTTGTTCCCTGTTCGTTTGGAACTTCCGCATTTTTTTGATTTAAAAAGCCTGTTGCATCTTGTCGTGTGTAAAAGTATTTTGCATTGTCTGTAAAGCCGTTTAATGCCATATTTTCTTTTGCCCATAAAATATATGTGTTGCTTAAATCGACGCTTTCGATGCGGCTTGCCCTTCCTTCTGCCGCATAAACTGAAAAACTTCCTGTGTAGCAGAAAAGGTTTAGTACAGATTTGCCTTGAACTGTCTGTCGGACAAGGTTTCGTAAAGGGCGGTGGTCTAAAAAAAGACCTGCATCGAGGTATTCGCTTAGGTTGATTTTAAAAAGCTGGCCGCATTCTTGTGTCGTTCCTTCGATTTTATTTTGAGTTTCCAGTTTTTCGTATTGGCTGTCGCCTTTTTGCTTTTTTCGGAGTTTTTTTATGATATGGCACTGCGGAATCTGTAAAACTTTTGCGGCTGATTCTGCCATTGAGTCAAGCCATTTTTCTTCTTCAGATTCGTCTTTTTCGTATGGGCGCTCGTAAAGATAGAGATGGAGATAAGTGCGCATTTTTGTTTCTGAGATTGCGTTTTGGTCGTTTGACGAAATGTTTAGGTCGTTTTCGCGGAGAAAGAAAGCGCATCCTGTTTTGTCGGAAATTTCGTCCGGCAGAAACTCGTAGATGTCGGCTGCAAGAGGAATTTCCGGAATGTCCTTGTCGTAAAGGCGGTAGCAGCTTATTCTGTTTTTGCGCGCCCATTTTTTTAAAAGCTTGTATTTTTTTGAAAGGCGGTTTGCAAAAAGTTCTGCCTGATATTGAAGTTTTTTCTGTGTATTATCGTTATTTTGCATAAATAAAAAATATATCCGAAAAACTTGAAAAAATACATAGCATAATTGCATTAAAGTTGAAACAAAGTGCAATAAACAGTATAATTTTCAGAGTTTTTCTTAAAACTGCGTTTTTAAGTTGTTAAATACAATGAATTAAAAATTGACGGCATCTTTAGAATTTCTGCCTTTTATGTGGTTCTTTTTGCAGATGCTGGTAAATTACTTTTTTCAAATTTTTTAGTGTTGGCATTATGAATTATTCAGAATTAAATTTAAACGAAAGCCTTTTTAGAGGAATTGACGAAGCCGGTTATGTAGAATGTACACCGGTTCAAAAACAGGTGCTTGAAGTTTCGCTCGATGGAAGCGATCTTTATGTTCAGTCTCAGACTGGAACTGGAAAAACGGCTGCTTTTCTTGTGACAATTATGCAGCAGCTTTTGAGCGGCGGAAAAAACGAAGGCAAAAAAGCGCTCGTAATGGTTCCGACGAGGGAGCTTGCTGTTCAGGTTGAAGAAGAAGCCAAAAAGCTCGGAAAATTTTCTGGTCTTGAAACTGCTTCTTTTTATGGTGGAGTTGGTTACGAAAATCAGATTGACGAACTTAAAAAGGGTGTTGATATTATTGTCGGAACTCCAGGCCGTATAATTGATTTGCACGAATCAAAAAAAATGGACTTGAACAGTGTTGCCTATCTTGCAATTGACGAAGCTGACAGAATGTTTGACATGGGGTTTTATCCAGATTTGCGAAAAATCGTAAGATTTTTACCAGGCTCTGACATTCGCCAGACAATGCTTTTCTCTGCAACTTTGAATTCTTATGTAAAAAACCTTGCCTGGGAATATACGAAAGACGCAAAAGAAATCGTAATCGAGGCAGAAAATATTACGGTTGATGAAATCGATCAGGAGCTTATTCATGTTGCGAGCGATGACAAAATTCCTCTTTTGCTTGGAATTTTGCAGAAAGAAAATCCTGAAAGCCTGATTATTTTCTGCAATACAAAAAAAATGTGCGAAATTCTTTCAAAACGTCTAAAATTGAACGGCGTTAAAAATGAATTTATAATCGGAGATTTGCCGCAGAGCCGCCGTCTTAAGATTATGGATAATTTTAAAGACGGAAAAATAAAATGTCTTATTGCGACCGATGTTGCGGCGCGCGGAATTGACGTGAACGACCTTGCGATGGTTGTAAACTTTGATTTGCCTAACGAAGCGGAAAATTATGTTCACAGAATTGGACGTACCGCTCGTGCCGGAAAAAGCGGAAAAGCCTACAGTTTCTGTTCTGAGCAGGACGTTTATTCTTTAATGCCGATTGAGCGTTATATCGAAAAACAGATTCCTTCAAGACTTGCAGATAAGGAAGAATTTGTTGAAGATAAGAGCCGCAATGTTTATATAAAACTTGATTCTGAAAAAAAACGGGAAGAACGCGAGCGAAAACAAAAATCATTCTCAAGGCGCTCAGAAAGAAAGCAAGATGGAAAATCGGCAGGAAGATACGAAAAAAATGTGAATTCAAAATCTTCTGCAAAACGCCGCTCAACCGATGAAGAGCTTGCAAAATTGAGCGAAATGACTGCTGATGAAAGAATGAAATATTACAAGGAAAAATATTCAAGCTTTTCAAAAACAGGCAGTTCTTTTTCGGAAAATAAAAAATCGTCGGCATCGAAGAATTCTTTGAAAAATGCCGGTTCTTCTAAAAACGGGAAATCTGGCAAAAACGCGAAAAATAATTTTTCAAAAAACAGCGGAAAAAAATCGTCTCAAAAGCAGAATTTTAACGGACAAAATAAAAAGCCTGCTTCAAAAGTAAGTTCAAAAAATAATAAAAAAGTTGGAATTTTTGATAGAATTAAGAAATTCTTTTCAAAATAGCAGAATAAGTAAAAAATAACCAAATCAACTTTTAAAAGGGAGAAAATAAATGATTACAGTTTCGGACGTAAGCCTTCATTTTAGTGAAAAACCGCTTTTTAAAGACGTAAATTTAAAATTTACGGCAGGAAACTGCTACGGAATTATCGGTGCAAACGGCGCAGGAAAATCGACTTTCTTAAAAGTTCTTTCCGGTGAGCAGGACCGCGATTCCGGCGAAATTATCATAACTCCTGGAGAACGCATGGCCGTTCTAAAACAGGACCACTTTGCATTTGACAGTTACAGTGTAAAAGAAACTGTGATGATGGGGTATCCAAAACTTTATGAAGTTTCTAAGGCCCGCGATGAAATTTATGCGAAAGAAGATTTTACCGAAGAAGATGGAATAAAATCGGCAGAACTCGAGGCTCAGTTTGGAGAACTCGGCGGTTACGAATCAGAAAACCAGATTGAGCAGATGCTTTCTGGCCTCGGTCTTGAAGAAAAATATCATGATAAAATGATGAGCGAGCTTGATGAATCTCAGAAAGTCCGTGTTCTCTTGGCCCAGGCTCTTTTTGGAAATCCTGACATTCTTGTCCTTGACGAACCGACGAACGGTCTTGACCTTGAGTCAATTAGCTGGCTTGAAGACTTTTTGCTTGATTTTGAGAACGTTGTAATCGTTGTAAGCCACGACCGCCACTTTTTGAATACTGTTTGTACAGTTATTTGCGATATTGACTACGGAAAAATTACTCAGTTTGCCGGAAACTATGACTTTTGGTACCAGATGAGCCAAATTCTTCAGAAGCAGGCAAAGGATCAGAAGCGTAAAAACGAAGAAAAAGCAAAGGATTTGAAAGAATTTATCCAGAGATTCGCTTCAAATGCCGCAAAATCTCGTCAGGCAACCAGCCGCAAGAAAATTCTCGAAAAACTTGAACTTGATGACCTTCCTGTTACAAGCCGCAAATTTCCGTTTGTACAGTTCAAACCTGACCGTGAAATCGGAAACAATGTTCTTGAATGCCGCAAACTCAATTCAAAAGACGAAGATGGAGTTCAACTTTTGAACGACTTTAGTCTTATTGTAAACCGCACTGACAAGATTGCATTTGTCGGAGTTGAGCACAACGCTGTTTCTTCACTGTTCGACATAATTTCTGGTGAAAAAAAGGCAGAAAGCGGAGAGTATTTCTGGGGACAGACGACAAGCTGTTCTTATTTGGCACGTGATAATAACCAGTTTTTCAATAATGACTACAATATTACCGAATGGTTAAAACAGTTCTCAAAAGAGCAGGACGATGCTTATGTCCGTGGATTCTTGGGAAGAATGCTTTTTTCTGGCGATGAATCGCTTAAAAAAGTGAAGGTTCTTTCCGGAGGCGAAAAAGTCCGATGCATGCTTTCAAAATTGATGCTTGCCGGTTCAAATATCCTTATTATGGACGACCCGACAAATCATCTTGACCTTGAAGCAATTGAAAGCTTAAACCGTGCGCTTGTTGATTTTCCGGGGGTAATTCTCTTTACAAGTCACGACCACGAATTCATTTCTACAATTGCAAATCGCATAGTCGAAATTACACCGAAAGGCGTAATTGACCGTATGATGCCGTTTGATGATTACATGGCAGACGAGCAGATTCGTGCAATGCGTGCAGAATATTATAAAGATTCAGACAGAAAAATTAAATTCTAATTTTTCAATTTTTAGAATTCGAATGTTTTTGCTGCGCAAAAAAAATAAAAAGTTTTGCGTGGCGAAAAAAAAGTAAAAAATAAAAAAAAATTGGAAATTTGCTATTGACCAAAAATATCAATTTAGGTATAGTATTATACATCAACGCCGCAGTAGCTCAGTTGGTAGAGCGCCGGACTGAAAATCCGTATGTCGTTGGTTCGATTCCAACCTGTGGCAAAGGCTTCTGGTAAATTCAGAAGCCTTTTTTGTTTTAAATTTTTAAAATAAAATTATTTCTAAGATATTATTTTTGCGTTACAATTCTATAAGTCGGACGATTGTTTCGTTCAGCTTTTGTTTTTGAAATTAAGTTGTTTGTTTTTTATCAGGAGGATAGTTCAATGAAAAAAATAAAATTTTGGGGATCGGTTGCGATTTTTACACTTCTTTCTACATCAGTTTTTGCCTTAAAAATCGAGGATATTACAAAAGATTGGGTTGATAATTTTAATTCGCAGGCAGATGAAATTAGCAATGGTTTTGATGATTTTTCAAAACAGCTTGCAGCTGCGGTTCCTCAGGCTGCAACTCAGCAGAATGTTTGGTCTGACGCTTATATCGGCCAGTTGATTTCGCTTCCGCCTAATCTTGGTGGAGGAGTAAATATTGGTTTTACTCACATTGATACAAGCGGATTAAAGCAGGCTATCGAAGCTTTGCAGCTTGACGACATTGACATTAAGAGCAGCTATTATTTCCCGGTTTTTACGGCTGATCTTCGTATTGGCGGAATTTTGCTTCCTTTCGATTTTGACATTGCTGTTATGAAAACTGGAAAAATGAGCACTTCACAGTTCGGTGCAGACTTGGATGTTGATTTGCTTACAGTCGGAATGGACGTGCGTTATGCTCTCTTTAAGGGCGGACTTGTAATGCCAAAAATCAGTGTAGGTGCAGGTTATTTCTATAATCAGGGAACTTTTGGAGTTTCTTCGGATTATGCGAAGGCAAATGTTGATTACAAAGTTCACACAATGTATTTCCAGGCTCAGGTTTCTAAAAAATTCCTTTTTGTAACCCCGTTTGTTGGTTTGAGAGGGCTTGTTTCTAAAGCGGACAATACTTGGGACTGGGCTTATAGCGGATCTTATGCAGAACAGATTGAAAGTGTAGCTGGAACACTTGGAGCAAAGGTTAAAGACAACGGTTCTTATAAGACAGATTCGTTTGACTTTAATGCAATTCAGCCTCAGATTTTTGCAGGTGTAGGCGTAAATTTCTTTGTCCTCGACTTTACTCTTAGTATTACTGCCGACTTGCGCCATATTACAGATGACGGCTTGTGGTCAGGAGCTGCAAGTTTAAGGCTTTCTCTGTAGTTTTTTAAGTGGATTTTAAAATTGAGCCGGTTGAATTTTCAGCCGGCTTTTTTCTTGTCTAAAAAAAAAAACTGTGTCATAATAACACGATGAGCATAAGAATTGTTTTTGCTGGTGGCGGAACAGGCGGACATATTTACCCTGGACTTGCCGTTGCCGATGAATTAAAGAAAATTGCAAAGAAAAATAATCTTAAAATAAAAATTTACTGGTTCGGAAATTCTTCCGGAATGGACAGAACCCTTGTCGAAAAAAGCGGAAGTGCCGACAGGTTTTGCGCAGTTCCTTCCGGTAAACTCCGGCGATATTTTTCAATAAAAAACTTTTTTGATGTTTTTAAAATTATCGCGGGAATTGCAGTTTCTTTTTTCAGGCTTTTATTTATTCGTCCGGCTGTTGTTTTTTCTAAAGGCGGATATGTTTCTGTTCCTCCTTGTTTTGCCGCGCGAATTTTGCGGATTCCTGTTTTTACGCATGAATGTGATTTTACACCAGGACTTGCAACAAAAATAAATTCGCGCTTTGCTTCAAAAATTCTGGTTTCTTATCCAGAAACTGTAAAATTTATTCCAAAGAGCAAGCAGAGCCTTGCCGTTGTGACTGGAAATCCTGTTCGCCCTGTGTTTTATGAAGCTGATGCACAGAAAGGACGGAAATTTCTTTTTGAAGGAAAGAATGCGGATTTAAAAAAGCCTGTTCTTCTTGTGCTCGGTGGAAGCCTTGGCGCTCATCAGTTGAATGAACTTGTTGTAGAAAATTTGGCCTGGCTGACAGAGCATTTTAACGTAGTTCATCAATGTGGTTCAAAAGATGCAAGTTTTGTTCCTGCGCAAACGGACAGTTATTTTCCTTATCCGTTTATTTATGAGCAGATGCCGGACGTTATTGCTTGTGCGGACGTTATTCTTTCGAGGGCAGGGGCAAATACTGTCTGGGAAAGCGCTGTTGAAAAAAAGCCTTCTGTTCTTATTCCGTTATGTGGAAATGGAACTCGAGGTGATCAAGTTGACAATGCAAATTTCTTTAAGGAGCGTGGAGCTGCTTTTGTATTGACTGGAAACGAAGCTATTTTTGAAAATTTAAAAAATTGTCTTGAAAAACTCTTGGATAAAAAAGAAAGAGATTTGATGTCTAAAAAAATGGCAGAACTTGTATCTGGAAAAAGAGCTTCCTTAAAAATTGCTGAATTGATTTTAAAAAATATTGAAAAATATGGAGATATGATAAAAATTACAAGGAAGTAATTTTTATCAGCATAGTTTGCTCAAGCGTTGCTTTCACAAACTGTG
>NZ_DBJD01000034.1:13648-31266 GCF_002297065.1 Treponema sp. UBA785
TCTGTTTTTATCTTTAAAAGTTGCGTTGCAAACTTTCTTATAATCTGTTGTTTCTTACTTTGTTGCGAAGCAACTTAAAAAGTCAATCCTAAGACTGAAGTTTTAATATTGACTTTTTATAGGAGAAAAATAATGCATTTTGGCTTTATTGATGTAGTTTTTTTTATAATAGTTTTATTTTTTGCGATAGCTGCTTGTGCAAAAGGTTTTTTAAAGGAATTGTTCGGAAAACTTGCTCTTGTTGCTGGAATTCTTGTCGCCGTGTTTTTTTGCGGCAGTTTAAGTCCTTTTCTTGAAAAAATAATAAAAATAAAGAGCGTTTGTCTTGTTATTTCATTTATACTTTTGTTTATAGTTGTTTTTTTATTCGTAAAAATTTTGCAGACGGTTATTGCAGGAATTTTTAAAGGTGAAATCTTAAAAAGTCTTGATAAAATTTTGGGATTTGCTATTGGAATGGCCGAAGGACTTGTAATTGTCAGCGCAATTGTAATCGTGTTAAAAGCTCAGCCGTGGTTTTCTACTGATTTTATTGATAGTACATTTTTTTGGACATATTTTTCACCAATTCTTGCAAAACCAATTGTAACTTTGGGAGCGGTTTTTGTCTAATGTTTGAAAATCTTCTGTATCAGGACGCGGCCTCTCTTTTGATGCTCGATATAAAAAACAAAACACTTCCTTCTTCGATTTTGCTTTCTGGTCCTCAATCTTCCGGAAAACTGACATGTGCGCTTGAGCTTGCAAGAATTCTTTCTTGTACAGAACATTTGCCAGAAAAAAAAGGAAACTGGCTTTGCAACTGTCCTTCCTGCCGAAAGCAAAAAGAACTTGCCGGAACAAATATCATTTTGGCGGGTCCTCGTGACTGTTCCCTGGAAATTCTTGCTGCCACAAGAACTCTTTTGGACGCTGGAGCAAATAATTATTCACATTTGCCTGCTGCCCGTTACCTTTATATTCGTTCTGTTCGGAAGCTTGTTTTGCGTTTTAGCCCTGTATTGTGGGAAGGCGATGACAAGCTTTCAAAGCTTTCGCCGCTTGTAGAAGAAATAAACGAACAGCTTGAACGCCTTAACCCTGAATTTCCTGTTCCTGCGAATGAAGAGCTTGAAGAAATTACAAAAAAAGTTCTTCAGTCTGCGCAAAAACTGGAATCAATTTTTATGTACGATTCTCTTCCTATTGACCATATCAGAAAGGCTGCTTTTTGGACAAGAATGAAATCTAATGACGGAAAAAAAGTTCTTATTATAGAAAATGCGGACAAAATGAACGAAAGTTGTAGGAATGCGCTTTTAAAAATTCTTGAAGAACCGCCGGAAGATGCTGTATTCATTCTTACGACTGCGAGCCGTGGAGCCGTAATGCCGACTATTCTTTCGAGGGTTCGCACTTACAGTTTTGTCGAACGTACTCAAAATCAGCAGCGCGAAGTAATTGAAAGGGTTTTTCATGACAGCGCTGACAAGGGAAACGGGCAAATTCAAGAATATTTACAGACTTTTTTGCCAGTTTCTCCCAAAGATATAAAATCAACGGCGGATTTTTTTTATAACGGAATTAGGGAAAATAAACTTATTCAAATTAGCGAAATCGTAAAAAAATGCGAAGATTTTGAGCCGCGCACAATGTTCAAAATTTTTTTGCAGGGAATTCTTGAATCTCAAAAAAATCCGGTTGAAAAAAATGAGAATTCTGGACGAAACGCAGAAGTCGAAATAAAAAACATTCAGGCTGTAAGGCAGTGTTTTAACAATGTTTCTGTTTATAATCAAAAACCAGTTGCAGCATTGGAAAAACTTTACAGGGATTTGGCGGGAATCAGAAAGGCGAATCTGTTTTAAAACTGTCTGAACAAAAATTACGGATTGGATTATGGAGGAGGCATGATAAAAATTGCATCTTTGTAATTTTTATAACCATATTTTGCTCAAAGCGTTGCTTTCTCAAACTGTGGTTCTCGCCATCCGTGGCTAGCCGTTAACGCGGAGTTTTATTGGAGGATTTATGCAGGAATTTTCAAATCGCGTATATGAAAAGCTTTCAAAATTGTCTCCAGGGCAGATTGAGCTTTTTTTTAACGAAATAAAAAATCAAAACGAAGTTTTTCAGTCAATTTTTCAATCTCTTTCTACTGGACTTGTAAGCGTAGAAAAAAACTGGAAAGTTACTCAGATAAATAAAGCTGCTGAACGCTATCTGCCTTTAAAATCTTCTCCAGAAGAAAACCGGAATCAAAAATTTTACGATTTTATTGATGATGAAGAAATTTGTAAATTTTTAAAAGGCTGCGATGAAAATAACTGCACAAATTTGAGCGAAGAATACACGGTTTCTACGCCTGGCGGTTCTGTAAGATTTATTGAAATTTCTGTAATTCCACTTGTTCAAAATAACGAAATCTCCGGCAGCATAATAATGATTGAAGATGTAACTCAAAAGCGTAGTCAGGAAGTTTTGCTTCATCGAATGGAAACCATGGCCGGTCTTACAAACATTGCTGCAAGCGTTGCTCACGAAATAAAAAATCCGCTTGGAGCAATAAGCATTCATATTCAACTTTTGCAAAAGGCGATCAGAAAAAAGCGGGAAGGCGATGGAATGTTGCCAGATCCGAAGTTTACAGAGAATTATCTTGAAGTTGTAAACCAGGAAATTGACCGTTTGAACAAGATTGTTGTTGATTTTTTAATGGCAGTTCGTCCTGTTTCTGCAAATTTTTCGCTCGTAAAGGTAAATGCTCTTTTAACAGATTTTATTGGTTTTATAACGCCTGAATTTAACGAAAAAAAAATCAAGGTTGAATCCGAACTTTGCAAAGAAGATCCAAAGCTTTTAATTGATGAAAAACTTTTTAGAGAAGTGCTGGTAAATATTGCTCAAAACGCGCTTGCTGCAATCGAAGATCGGTTCCACGCAAGCATAAAGGCAAACGCTTTTGAAGAAGTGTTTTTTGGAAAAATTCTTATAAAAACAGAAGCAAAAGATGATAGATTTATTTTGAAAATTTCGGACAACGGCACGGGAATGAGCGAAGAAGTAAAATCCCGAATTTTTGAGCCTTATTACACGACAAAAGCAAACGGCACTGGTTTGGGAATGGCAATGTCCTATAAAATCATAAAAGAATTTTCTGGAGATATTAGCGTTGATTCGGTTTTGGGCGAAGGTTCTGAATTTACAATTACGATTCCAATTCCGCAGACGCAGAAAAAACTTTTGACTCACGATGAGGAGGGCAGATGAAATTTACACTTTTGGTAATTGATGATGAAAAAAATATCCGTGAAGGACTTGCTGCCGACTTTGAAATGGACGGCTATGATGTAAAAATTGCCGCAAACGGCGATGAAGGTCTGGAATTTCTTTCAAAAGGCGATATTGACCTTGTAATTACAGATTTGAGAATGCCTGGAACAAGCGGAGAGGATGTCTTAAAAAAAGTGACACGCGAAATGCCGGGAATTCCTGTAATTGTTTTAACAGGCCACGGTTCAATTGATGCTGCCGTATCCGCAATGCAAAACGGTGCGTACGATTTTTTGACAAAGCCTCTCAATCTTGAGCATTTGGAACTTGTTGTAAAGCGGGCGCTCAAGGGCAGGGAGCTTAGCTTGCAGCATCAGGAGCTTTTATCCGAAGTTAAGTCAAAATCGTCAGACAATATGGTTGGAAAAAGTCCTTCCCTTCAAAAAGTAAACAATCTTATAAACAAGGTTGCAGATTCAAAGATAAGCATATTGATAACGGGGGAAAGCGGCGTTGGAAAAGAAGTTGTTGCGGATGCAATTCAGCAAAAATCTTCAAGACGGGACAAGCCTTTTATAAAAGTGCATTGTGCGGCTTTAAGCGAGTCTTTGCTCGAAAGCGAACTTTTTGGTCATGAAAAAGGCGCTTTTACTGGCGCTGAAACTCTGCATAAAGGCAAATTTGAGCTTGCTGACGGCGGAACAATTTTTTTGGACGAAATCGGCGAAATAAATCCAGGAGTTCAAGTTAAGCTTTTAAGAGTTTTGCAGGAAAAAAAGTTTGAACGCGTTGGCGGAGAAAAAACGATTGAGGTCGATGTCCGTGTAATTTCTGCCACAAACAAAAAACTCGAAGATGAGGTAAAACAAAAACATTTCCGCGAAGATCTTTATTTTCGCCTTAAGGGAATTGAAATTACGGTGCCGCCATTGCGTGAGCGAAAAGACGATATTCCGCTTTTGCTAAACAATTTTCTTTCAAAATACAACAAGGAAAACAACAAGAATATAAAAGGCTTTTCTAATTCTGCAAAAAATATTCTTTTCAATTATGATTGGCCTGGAAACGTGCGTGAACTTCAGCATTGCGTGGAAAGTGCCGTCGTTATGGCGAGCGGAGATGAAATTCAGGCGGAAGACTTGACGATTCAACTGGAAAACAAAAAAAACAGTTCGGGAATTCTTGTGCCTTATGGAATTAGCCTTGAAGATGCCGAAAAAATGATTATTCTTGAAAATCTTGAATTGAACAACGGAAACAAAACAAAGACAGCGGATATTTTAAAAATCGGAAGAAAAACTCTTCACCGCAAGCTGAACGAATACGGCCTTGCGGCAAGTTCCGAGCCGGAAGAAGAATAACTTTTATCATATTAAAATGAAAAACTGCTTTTTGCGTTGTTTTTTAGTTTTTTAAGTTTTTTGCTAAAATCTTGGAAAACCACTCTTCGAGAATTTTCCAGTTTGAGAGAATCTGTTCTGTTTTTTCTTTTGTAATTTTTCTCATAATTTCATTGTCGGCATTTTTATCAGGATGAAACCGTATAATTTTTTTTCTAAACTGCTTTTTTGCGTCTTCTAAAGACATTTCGTCTGTTATGCCGATTATTGCCGCGGCTTTTTGAATTTCTGTTCCTGCGTTTTTTAGTAAAATTTTATTTTTAAGCGGATTTTTCTCATAAGGCTTTTTTTTATTCTTCCATTGAACTGAATCTATGCATATTTTTTTTTCTCTTTCTTCTTCATAAGATTTTTGTTCTATATTCAGAGAGGAATGTTCTTTTTCGTAAAAAAAATTGCCGGATTCAATCGCTTCGCTGAGCAGTTCTCCCAGTTTATCATACATAGAATCCGGCATTTTTCGTATTTCCTTTTGCTTTATTTTTTTAGATAATTGTTCCGGCAGGAATTACAGTGCCTTTTCTGATTACGACAATGCCGTCCGCAGAGTAGAAAAGTCCATGGTCGCCATCTTCATATTTTTTGCCGCTTATGTTAATCTGGCAGTTGTCGCCGATTGCCGCATTTTTGTCGATGATTGTGCTTGCAATTTGGCAGTTTTTGCCGATTCCAATGTTTGGTTTTCCGATTTCTTCATTCTTCTTTTTTGTGTCTTCTGTTTCGTAGAAGTCTGAACCCATCGTAATTACGCCATTTAACTCACTGCCGTTTTCGATTACAGAACGAACTCCGATTACAGAGTGCTTGAGCTTTGCTTTTGTAATTACACATCCTTCTGAAGTCAAAGAATTTTCAATTTCTGCGCCGTTGATTTTTGATGGCGGAAGGTTTCTCATGTGAGTGTAAATTGGCTCTTCAACGTCATAAAGGTTGAAAGCAGGATTGTATTCTGTCAAATCGAGAGTTGCATTGTAGAAACTTCTAATTGTTCCAATATCTTCCCAATAACCGTCAAAAATATAAGAATTTACCTTTTTTGTTTTGATTGATTTTGGAATGATTTCTTTTCCGAAGTCCGTATAGCTGTTGTCCAAGGCTTCTTCCATTGTCTTTGCATTGAAAATGTAAATTCCCATAGAAGCGAGATATTCTTTTTCAGGAGGAAGGTCGCCGCGTGCATTCTGAGGAATTTTCCAGTCAGAAATATCTAAATCTTTTGCAGGCTTTTCTTGAAATGCCGTAATCTTGTTTTTTGAGTCGATTTTCATAATTCCAAAGCCAGAAGCATCCTGGCGGTTTACTGCTGTTGTAGCAATAGTGATGTCAGCTCCGCTTTGAATATGGCTGTCCATAAAGGCTTTTAAATTCATTCTATAAAGCTGGTCGCCTGAAAGAATTATGTAATGCGTAGGATTAGCCGATTTAAAGTGAATCATATTTTTGCGTACAGCATCTGCTGTTCCTTCAAACCAGCCAGAATTTTCTAGTGTTTGTTCAGCTGCAAGAATTTCTACAAATCCGCCAGAAAAATTGTCGAAATTGTATGTTCTTGTAATGTGATGGTGTAAAGATGCGCTGTTAAACTGAGTAAGCAGATAAATTTTTCTGTAACCTGAATTGATGCAGTTGGAAATTGGAATGTCAACGATTCTGTATTTTCCGCCAAAAGGTACTGCTGGTTTTGAACGCTCCTTTGTGAGAGGGTAAAGTCGGGTTCCTTTTCCACCTCCAAGAATAATTGCAATTACCCTTGTTTTTTCTGTTGTGTTTTTTGTGCTCATAAGTGACTCCCATATTTCGCTGCAACATTCATTGCATTTTTTTAATATATTTAATTATAAATCTAGTTTTTTCAGTTTTCAAACAAATTTGAATCAGGATTTTATTATTGCCTGTTTATTTATGTTCATCACTTTTTTTAGCATCAGTTTTTTCGGTTTTATCCGTTGAATCATCATTTTTTTTAGAATCAAAATTATCCGGATTATCCAAAAGTTCCTTAAATTTGTTTTGCGGCATAGGTTTTGCATAGAAATAGCCTTGAACAATGTCGCAGCCCATTTTTTTTAACAGAGCAGACTGTTTTGCATCTTCAACACCTTCTGCAACTGTCGCCATATCCAGATTTTTTGCCATGTTTATGACAGAATTTATAATTATGTGTTCTTTTTCCGTATTTTGCGTATTTAAGAATTCTTTGTCGAGCTTGATTACATTTGCCGGCAAATCTTTTAAAAGACTGAGAGAGGAAAATCCAGAACCAAAATCATCGACAGAAATAGAAAATCCTGCATTTTTAATTTCGTTCATAGCTTTTAAAAGACGTTCTTTATTGTCCATCATCAGGCTTTCTGTAAGTTCAATTTCGATTTTTGAAGGCGCGATTTCGTATTTTGAAGCAATATCGTGGTAAATTTTTGCGACATCTGGATTATAAAGCTGGACTCTAGAAAGGTTGCAGCTAATTGTGAGAGGCTGTTTTTCTTTTTTATCTTTTTGAGATTTGTTCCAGCGGTCAAGAAACTGGCATACGTTTTCAAAAACGAGCAAATCGATTTTTTCAATAAAACCGTTTTTTTCAAACATCGGAACAAAATATGAAGGTGTCAAAAGTCCTCTTTTTTTGTGATTCCAGCGGACAAGAGCTTCTGCGCCGATTATTTTTTCTGTATTGAAAAGGAATTTAGGCTGGTAGTAAACGACAAATTCGTTTTCCTTAAAAGCTCTTTCCATGTCAAAAATTATATCTTTTTCAAGCTGGCTGTTAATTTCCATTTGGGAAGTAAAAACGCATATTCGCTTTGGATTCAGGCTTGATTTTCCGAGTTTTCTTGCAGTCTGCGCCTTGTCCAAAATCATCAGTGGTTCTTCGTTTGGATCTTTTATTTCGTAAACGCCGACTGAAAATTCAATTTTAAAATGCTGAGGCAAAAGTTTTTTGATTTTGCCGTTTACAGTCGTCATTGTTACGATTATGTCTTCGAGAACTGGAAGAACTGTCGACTTAATGAGGAACGCAAAGTTGTCGTTGTAGTTTCTGCACAGAAGCGAGCCTTTTGGAGCGGTTTTGCTAAAAAGTGAACCAAGCTCCGACAAAAGCTTATTTCCGTTGTCTTGACCGAAAACCTGAGTTATGTAACGGAATGAATTGATGTCGAGCGACACGAGAGAATACTGGACATTTTTTGCTCTTTTTAGAGTTTTTTTTACCTCGGCAAGAAACTTCTTTGTAGTTAAAAGTCCTGTAAGGTCGTCTCTAAAAAGACTTTTTTTTAACCATCTGACAGCAAAAATAAGTGCTGCTGTCAAAATTAACAATATAGTTATAAAAATTGATATAAAAATTTTATTCACGGTAAACCAACTGTTTTTAAGCAAAACTCAAGCCACAAAATACAAAGATAATTATAACATTTTTTCTTTAATTATTCTAAAAAAATTTAACTTAATTTAAAAACAAATTAACAATTTTCTTAACTTTGGACAAACTGGAGTTTTTTGAAAAAAGAATTAGTGCCAAAAAGCGCATTGACCGGTCAGAGTAAAAAAAATGCAGTCAAAATTCAAAATCAAATTGCTAAACTCAAAAAAAATGGTTTCCGATAATAAAAGTGTAGCGTATTTTTTTGCGTTTTTGGGAGCGAATATGATTAGAGGTTGGTACATTGGTTCGAGCGGAATGAATGCACAGCAGAACAGGCTGGATGCTATTTCTAATAATCTGGCAAACGTTGATACTGCTGGTTATAAAAGCGATATTTCTGTAAGCAAGTCTTTTCCGGAACTTCTTTTAAGACGAACTCAGGCGGACGGTGTTTATAAAACTTCCGTAGGCTCGGCAGACGTTGCTCCAATTATTGGAAAACTTGGGCTTGGTGTTGAAACAAACGAAAATTTTACAAAATTTGAACAGGGCTCTTTCCGTTCTACAAATTCTGCTTCTGACATGGCTCTTAGCGGCGAAGGTTTTTTTGCTGTTCAAACTCCAGTTGGCGAACGCTACACAAGAAACGGTAATTTCTTGCTCGGAAAAGAAGGAATTCTTGAAACAAAAGACGGTTATCCTCTTATGGGCGAAAATGGTGCAATTCACGTTGAGGACGATAAATTTACCGTAAACGAAGACGGAATGATTTATTCAAAAGATGGAGAGCTCATTGACCGCATAAAAGTTGTTCGTTTTGACAATGAGCGCTATCTCAAAAAAATGGGAAACAGTTTGTGGTCAAGCAATGATATTTCTGGGGAGGCTTATGTTGCTGAAGGCTTTGAACGTCCAAAAATGATGCAGGGATATATGGAAACAAGCAACGTAAATGTTGTTAATGAAATGGTAAAAATGATTGAAGTAAACCGTGCTTACGAAGCGAGCCAGAAAACAATTCAGAGCGAAGATTCGATGATGTCTACTCTTTGGACAAAAGTCGCTGCTTATCGTTAATTTTAGGAGGGGCAAAAAATGGTAAGAAGTTTGTGGACGGCCGCAACTGGAATGAACGGCCAGCAGTCTAATATCGATGCAATTTCAAACAACCTTTCAAATGTAAACACGACAGGTTTTAAACAGCAGCGTGTTGAATTTGAAGATCTTTTATATCAGAACGTAAAGCTTGCAGGCACTCCTGCAACAGAAGACACTGTAACTCCAGTTGGAATCCAGCAGGGTAGCGGTGTAAAAGTTGCCGCAACACAGAGAATTTTCAGCCAGGGATCTTTGCAAAACACTGGAGTTGATACGGACATTGCTGTTGTAGGCGACGGTTTTTTCCGTGTTCAGCAGTATGATGGAAGTTTTGCCTATACCCGCGACGGTTCTTTTAAGGTTGATATGAACGGTCAGCTTGTAAATTCAAACGGTTTGCGCGTTATGCCGGAAGTTATTTTACCAGAAGGTTATGATATTCACTCTCTTGTCGTTACAGATGACGGTCGTGTAAGCGTAAAAATTTTTGGCCAGAATGACCCGATAGACGTAGCTCAGCTTGAAATTTACCGTTTTCCAAACAATGCCGGCCTTGAAGCCGCTGGAGACAACCTTTACAAGGTGACAAACGCTTCTGGAGAGGCTGTTGCAGGTCGTCCGGGATATGACGGTTTTGGCGTTACAAAACATAAATTTGTCGAAATGTCGAATGTTTCTGTTGTAAACGAAATGGTTCAGATGATTGTAGCCCAGCGCGCTTACGAGTTTAACTCAAAGGCTATTCAGACAACGGATTCAATGCTCAGCACGGCAGTAAATCTTAAACGATAGTTTTTTAAGGTGAATTAAAATGATGACGGTCGGTGGAATCAGTTCAATAACAAACGGACAGGGCGCTTTTCAAGGTTCAAAAATCAATGCCGAAAAAGGAAAGTTTGAAGAGCTTGTGCGTTCAGTTTACGGAGAATCTTCTTCAATCGGAAAATCAGTTTCTTCCAGCCAGGTTTTGCCAGAAGGAAGACTGAATGGCGATTATGGAACTGGTTTTGCCAGAACTTTTTATTCCGTTGCCGACAAAAATTCTCAGCCTGTCGGAGCCGCCGCAAATCAGGCAAATCCAAACGTAAAAACTCAAGCTATTGACCGTACTTCAAAGCTCTACGAAAAATCTCTCGAACTTGAATCGTATTTTGTAAAAATGATGGTGAGCCAGATGCGCAAAACCGTCGTAAAAGCCAGTGGCGAAAGCGATTTTGCTTCAAAAATGTACGAAGACATGCTTTTTGACGAGTATTCAACTTCAATGACAAAAAATGCCGGATTCGGACTTGCTGATCAGATTTACCTTCAGCTTGCCAAAAATCCGGTTAGCGTAGAAGCATAATTTTTACTTTGCGCCGTATAAACTGTAGTAAGAATCCATTTCTTTTTTAATTTCGTCGGTAATTATTTTTTTGTCGCCTTCAGTGTAAAGGTATTCGATTACATCGTTCATAGAAACGATTGCGCGTGCAGGAAAGCCGTACTTTTCAGAAATTACTTCAAGAGCGGCCTTGTCTGAGTCAGGAGCTTTTTCCATGCGGTTGAGAGAAACAATTTCGCCGACAATTTTAATTCCGCCAGTAACTGTTTCCTGAGATTTGATTTTTGGATAAGTTTCTTCGATTGATTTTCCAGAAGTTGTAACATCTTCAATAATGACAACTCTGTCGCCGTCATTTATTTTGTAACCCAAAAGGCTTCCTTTGTCAGCGCCATGGTCTTTTTCTTCCTTGCGGTCAGAGCAATATTTAATTTCTTTTCCATAGAGATCCGAATAGGCAAGGGCTGTGACTACAGCGAGCGGAATTCCTTTGTAAGCCGGTCCAAAAAATACGTCAAAATCATCTCCAAAATTGTCATGAACGGCTTTCGCGTAAAAGTCTCCAAGTCGTTTGAGCTGTCCGCCAGTAACATAGGCGCCGGCATTCATAAAAAACGGAGATTTGCGTCCAGACTTTAGGGTAAACGAGCCGAATTTAAGCGCATTGCATTCAACCATAAAATCTATAAATTCTTTTTTGTAATCTTCCATAAAAAACTCCTGTTGATTAGTTCCTGTATTTTAACGCAGATTAAAGCAGATTGAAAAGGCATTTTTAATTTGCCGGGCATCGGGTTCCGCAAAAAATCGCTCCATTGCTTCGCAACGGCTTCGCCGCCCCTCCCATCTCTGGTGCAAAAATTACAGGCTTTCAGGACCAAAACCGTCCGGAAGAAAGTCATTCAGTTTTTTTTCTGTAAAATTTCCTTTATCGTCTGAGCACAAAACTGTTAAATCCGGGGCAAATTCGTACATAAATTGGCGGCAAAGTCCGCATGGAGTGCAAAATTGGTCTGAAGAGCCTGAGATTGCGATTTTAGAAAAACTTTTTTTTCCTTCGCTTATTGCCTTTGACATTGCAGTTCTCTCTGCGCAAATTCCGCATGGATACGAAGCGTTTTCTATGTTGCAGCCTGTAAAAATACTTTCATCGCTGCACAAAACTGCTGCGCCGACCCTGTATTTTGAATAAGGCGAATATGAATTTTTTCTTGCATCAAGCGCAATATTAACAAGTTCTTTGTCAGTCATAAATATTATTTTATAAGAAAAAGGCAGATTTGCAATTAAATTTGAAAATCACTAAGTTTTAATTTATTATAGTGTAATATATTTTTTTACAGGCGGTTTTAGATATGAAAAATACAAAAAAGAATTTTTTTTATGGATTTATGATTCTTATTTTTGCCGGAACTGCTTTTTTTTATTCCTGTAAGATTGTTGACGGAGACGAGCTTCGTGCAGAAAACGAAAATTATCTTCAAAAACTTATCGACCAAAAAGAAGACGGCGAAGAACTTGACCTTTCAAAGATAGAAGACGAATTTTCTTTAAAATCTGTAGAAATCAACAAAGCAATAACTTTGAGCGGCGGTGAAACACAATTCGACATGCAAAATATAGACATTACCGTAAATGTGCCAGGCGTGACTTTAAAAAATCTTGCAAATTTAAATAGTGTAATTTTTGGAGAAGGAATCAAAAAAGACGATATTGCATTAGAAAATTGCGACATAAAAACTTCCAATGAAGACGATACAGCCGATGACGGAAATATTGTATAAAAATATAAAAATTGCTATATTCTTCAGTGAGATTAAAAATATTAAGCAAGACTTAAAAAAACTGTGCTTTTTAGGAGAATATCATGGAAAAAACTATCGCATTGATTCCGGGAGACGGAATCGGTCCTGATGTTGTTGCCGAGGCTGTAAAAGTTCTCGACGCTGTTGCAAAAAAATACGGACACAAATGGACTTACAAAAACGTGATTGCAGGAGGAGCCGCAATCGACAAGTTCGGAAAGCCTCTTCCGCAGGATCAGCTTGACATTTGTCTTTCAAGCGACGCGACTTTGCTCGGAGCGGTCGGCGGACCAAAATGGGACAACGTCGCTCCAGAGATTCGCCCGGAAAAAGCCCTTCTCGGACTTCGCGGCGGAATGAAAGTTTTCGCGAACCTTCGCCCTGCTGTAATGTGGCCTCAGCTTAAAGATGCCTGCCCTCTCAAAGATGAAATCGTCGGAAACGGTCTTGACATTCTCGTCGTGCGCGAGCTTACTGGCGGAATCTACTTTGGAGAGCGCGGAACAAGCGCGGACGGAAAAACAGCTTGGGACACAGAAAAATATTCTTGGGAAGAAATCGAGAGAATCGTTCGCCTCGGATTCCAGTTTGCCGAGAAGAGACAGAAGCACTTGACTGTTGTTGACAAGGCGAACATCTTGAATTCAAGCCGTCTCTGGAGAAAAGTTGCCGAGGAAGTCCACAAGGAATTCAGCGATGTTGCGCTTGACTTCCTTTACATCGACAACGCTTCAATGCAGCTTGTCCGCAATCCGTGCCAGTTTGACGTTATCGCGACAAGCAATATGTTCGGCGACATTCTTACAGACGAGGCGAGCCAGATTACAGGCTCTATCGGAATGTTGGCTTCGGCTTCGCTCGGAGACGGAACAGGGCCAGGACTTTACGAGCCGATTCACGGAACAGCTCCTGACATCGCAGGAAAAGACCTTGCAAACCCTCTCGCAACAATTCTTTCAGCGGCAATGCTTTTGCGCTACAGCTTCAAGCTTGAGACGGAAGCAAAGGCAATCGAGAATGCGGTAACAAAAGTTCTTGATGAAGGCTGGAGAACAGGCGACATTGCAGGCTCTAAGCGCGATGAAGTTAAGGCGGCAGGAAAGCTCGTTGGAACAAAGAAAATGGGCGAGCTTGTTGTGGAAGCTCTTAATAAATAAAAAATTTTACAGTAGTTTCTAAAAAAACAGATAATGGACTGTCTGAAAAATTAAGGCAGTCCATTTTTTTTATCCTGTTTTTTAAAACTTATAGCTTGCGACTCTGAAAAAAAATGCTAGAATGTGCATAAAAACTGTGATATTCTGAAAATACGTTTAGTTTTTTGACTTGTTTTTTTTATTGGGGATTTTTATTGAATAATTATGGAACGAAACTCTTTTGATGCGTTGGTTTCCGGTTTAAGCGAGACTGAACGTCTTACAATGCTGGAAAAAATGAAGTCGACTGGCGAAGAAACAGTTCCGCTTTCATTTGAAGACGGCTCTGACCTTGAAGCGAAAATTCCTTTTTCAGAGCAGATTAAAAACGAATCGATTTTTTTTAGATTTTTTTTGTGGCTAAAATCTATTTTTGCAAACACTTCTATGCAGGTTCTTTACAACGAGCATAAAATTTTACAGATTGCACATTCTGTCGAAAAGAATTGTCCAAATCTGATCGATTCAAAACGTAATATGCTTCTTTCGTCTTTTTACGACAAACTTACCGAATTAAAACTAAGCGCAGATTTTTTTAAGCCCTATATTCTAATTGCAGAATCCGATGAAAATTCATTTCTTGTGTTTTTGGGCTCGCTTGTAATGAGCGAAGTTGAAGAGCGGATGAATGAAGAAGTTGATCCTTATTCTCTTTCAATGGAAAATGGTCCTCGGCCAGAACAGAGAGTGAATCTTCTTCATAAAATGGACGGAATTTTAAATGAAATTCCTGCTGACAGACGAAATTATATGTATGAAGCGGTGCGTTCCTATGAATGGCTCAAACAGTTTTCTAAATTGCCATTTGACCGTTTTATTTCGCTTTTTTCTACAATAGTTGAAAAAAATTACTGTTGCGCCTTCAGTTCTCTCGAAAACGAAATTTCGCTGTTTGCAAAAATTTTGTGCAACGGTGTAAAAATCTATGAAGAAGTTCTTGAGTCGATTTATCTTTTTTCGCGCAAAGGAACGGGTGGACGGACTCTTGATTCAATGGACGAAATCGCGGAAAAAGCAGCAGATTTTATGAAAACGGCAAAATCTCATATTTCAATGATGAGAATGTTTATTACGAGCGTTCCTTTAAAATCGATTGGAAGAGTTGTCTATTCTGATGCTGCCTGGATTCCAGAAAATTTTACCGGTGGGGAGGATTGGTTTGTCCGCTATAAAAACAACTGGCGCAAACTTTTTGAAGAAAAATGGAAGGCTTGGGGCGTTGACTGCAAAAAAGAACAGTTAAAAATTGATTTGAACAGAAATTTTGGACTTGAAACTTTTCCTCTTCTGACTGAGCGTCCATGGGCGCTTTTGTGGGGCGGAATGCCGTTCCGTTACGAACTTACGGCCGGTTTTTTGAACTGGTATATGAAAGAAAAATTTCCAGAATTTGAACTGCCTTTAAAAACTGTAATGCTTGAAGGCGATTTTATTCAAAAGGAAAACCGCTCAGAATTCAACGATTCTTTCAATAAATTCATTCAGATTTCGGTCGATTTGCAGTCTCTTAACCGGATGCTTTCTGCTGGCGGCGAATATGGAGTTATTTTTACAAAGCTTCATAGCGAACGTTTGCGCACCTTGCAGGCTCATTCTAAAATTGAGTCGATAATCCGCGGTGTTGAGGGCGATGTCCGTTCTATGCTTTCAAGATTTTGCGATGCCTGTCGAACAATGGAAAATTGTTTTACAGGAATCTTTCTTGAAAAAAAAGACAGCCGTTACGATGCGCTTACAAATCTCGCGCGGCTTGGAGAAAAAAACAACGAGGCGTTTATCGAAAGTCTAAAAAAAGCAAGACAGTCAATTGCAGACGGATATGCTATGATTCGTGAGCTTGAGCAGGTTGACAGCCCGACTTTTTCTAAATAAGGCAGAAATAATGAGCAAAGTAAATTATATTTGCGTTACAAAAAAAATCGAAGAAAAGTCGGAAGATTTAAAATTTATTGTCTTGCCGTTTTACAAAAATGGAGAGCCATTAAAAGACGGCAAAAAATGGGGAATGACACTTCTTTCTGCCGGTTCAATGCGCTTTCGCTGGAACGAAAAAAATATTTTACGAGAAAAGACTTTAAAAGCTATTGCAGAAGAATTGCATCCTCATATTTGCTCCGGGGAATGCGCGCGCGATGAACAAATATGCAATTGCCAGCGTCAGATTGTTAGCATTGAACTTATTCATTCAAAAACAGTTTTTGAAATAAATTCTCAGAGAAGTTCATTTAACAAAAAAGGCGACGGATTGATTACGGACAACAAAATGCTTGTTCCTGTGGTTACAGTTGCCGATTGCGTGCCTCTTTTTTTGTATGATTCGAAAAAAGAAGTTTTTGCAGCCGTTCATTCTGGTTGGAAAGGAACTGGAATAATTGGAGAAGCGGTTAGGCTCGCTGTCGAAAAATATGGTTCAAAAGCGGAAGATATTTGCATTGCTATTGGACCTCATATTGGAAGAGAATGTTATTGTATTGACGAAAACCGAAAAAATTACTTTTTAGAAAATTTTGGTGAATGTGTAGCAAAACTCAAAAATGAAAACTCAGATTCAATTCAAAAAACAGCAGACGGAAAACTTTTGAGTTATTCATTGGATTTGACGAAAGCAAATCTTTTTGTCTTAAAAAAGGCTGGAATTTTGGAAGAAAATATAACAGTTGCAACTGACTGCACCTGTTGTTCAAAATTTTCGGACGGAAAAAACGTATTTGGAAGTTTTAGGCGGCAGGCTGCCTTTTTGCCGGAAAGTGTTTCTTTGGACGAAAAAAGCAGGGCTATGACGGTTCAGGCGGCATTTGTTATTTAAAATAATCTTACAAACAGAAGTGAATAGAATATGGAAACTCTAAAAAATTTGGAAATTGGGAAATCGGCGGTTATCAGCAAAGTTGGCGGAACAGGAGCGTTAAGACAGCATTTTCTTGACATGGGGATGATTCCCGGCGTAAAAGTTACGATGATGAAGCACGCACCTATGGGCGATCCGCTGGAAATCCGAGTTTTTAACTACGAACTGACACTTCGCAAGGACGAAGCCGCCAAAATCGAAATTGGATATAAAGAAAAGTTTTCAGATTCTAACGCAGATTTTTCTGATTCAACAGCAGAAAAAGAAACTTCCACCGCTTCAAACGATTTGCTGACTTCCCATCCAGGACTCGGCGAAGACGGAAAATATCATGAAAAAGAGACCGAAACTCCGCTTCCAGACAGCACGATTTTAACCTATGCCCTTGTCGGAAACCAGAACTGCGGAAAAACAACTCTTTTTAATCAGCTTACAGGCTCAAACCAGCATGTTGGAAATTTTCCGGGTGTTACAATAGACAGAAAAGACGGTGTAATAATAGGTCATCCAAAAACTCTTGTAACAGACCTTCCGGGAATTTATTCAATGTCGCCGTTTACAAGCGAAGAGATTGTTTCCAGAAATTTTGTCCTTAAGGAAAAACCAAAGGCGATTTTAAATATTCTTGACGCCTCTGCAATAGAGAGAAGCCTTTACCTTACTATGCAGCTTCTGGAGCTTGATATTCCCATGGTAATTGCGTTAAATATGATGGATGAACTAACAGGAAACGGCGGTTCAATCAACATAAACGAAATGGAGAATTTGCTCGGCGTTCCAGTTGTTCCAATTTCTGCGCTAAAAAACGAAGGTGTAGACGAACTTGTTCAGCATGCAATCCATATCGCGCACTTTCAGGAAAAACCAGTTCCACAGGATTTTTGCAGCAAAGACGAGGCTGGCGGTGCAGTTCACAGGGCAATCCATGCTGTAATTCACCTTATCCAGGATCATGCCGAAAGGGCAGAAATCCCTGTACGTTTTGCAGCAAGCAAAATAATCGAAGGCGACAAAATCATTCTGAATATGCTTGACTTGGATTTTAACGAAATTGAAATGCTTGAGCACATTGTTGTTCAAATGGAAAAAGAATCTGGTCTGGACAGAAGCGCGGCAATTGCAAAAATGCGCTATTCGTTCATCAATAAAATCTGCGGGAAAACCGTAAAAAAACCGCATGAATCAAAAGAACATTTGCGCAGCGAAAAAATCGATAAAATTCTTACAGGAAAATGGACTGCAATTCCAGCTTTTATTCTGATTATGACAACTGTGTTTCTGCTTACATTTAATGTTTTAGGCGCATTTTTGCAGGGGCTTTTGGAAAACGG
>NZ_DBJD01000073.1:0-20467 GCF_002297065.1 Treponema sp. UBA785
CTGCCACTATGTGGCAGGGATTGTAGGGGCGGCGCGGCCGTTCGCTTGCGAATGAAACCCCGAAAAGCCCGGTTTTTGCGAAGCAAAAAGCCACCCGAATTTCAAAGCTGCTTCCATTCTATAATCAAAATGATTTTTGTTCAAACAGTCCGTTTATAAGATTGTAGGCAACTGAGCCTGGAGGCGGAATTTTGGGGAGCTTGTCTAAGTCAAACCATTCTGCCTGCTTGAGTTCTTCTTCCTGTATTTTTATTTCGCCGCTTTCCCATTCGCAGTAAAAAGCGAGCATAAGCTGGTCTGGATAAGGCCATGCCTGGCTTCCTGCATAGCGGATATTTTTTACATTTAGACCGGTTTCTTCTTTTACTTCGCGGACAACTGTCTGTTCGATTGTTTCGCCTGTTTCGACAAATCCTGCAATGCACGAAAAAACGCCGTCGTTTCTGTTTTTGTGTTCTGCAAGAAGAATTTGCTTTTCTTTTTGGACTACGATTATTACGGCTGGTTCAAGCTGCGGAAAGTATTGCCGGTCGCAGTTTGGGCAGAACTTTGCGACAAAATGCTCGTCGTCTTTGAGCGGAAATCCGCAGTACGAGCAGAATCTCTTGTTTTTTCTAAAATTTAAAAGTCCTTTAGCACGCGAAGCCTTTGTTATTATTGAAGGATTTTGCCTTGATTCCCAAAAATAAGAGCGGAGCGCAATTTCCTGGCAGCCGGCAGGAACAGGACAGTCTTTTTCGAGCTCGACTGCCGAAAAATCGTATTCTTCATCGTTAAACCAGTCCGAAGCTACGTTTAGCTCAAAGCATCTTCTTAAAACATTTTCGTCTGGAAGATTGTTGTTTTGCAGGATTATGTTGTTTCCGCAAAAAATAAAATGGTCTTTAAGGTAAGATGTCAATTTTTTAGAAATTAGTGCCATATAAAAATAATATCACGGAAATTTGCCGCAGTGTAGAAAAAATTTATTGGAGCGCATTTTATTTTCTAACCGTCCCTGCACAGTTCCGCTTTTGCTCCATCCGCCATAAGGCGGACGCTTTCGCGCTGTTCCGGCACGGGCTAAGTTTTTTTTAATCACTCCATAAGTTTTACTGTGCAGCCGATTTTTGCTTTTATGCTTTTTAAAGTTGAGCTTGTCTTCTGCCCTAAGTCTATGTATTCGCCTTGGTATGAGCCTGAATGATAGTCTGAATAAAGGTCGCCGCGTCCGTTTTTTATGTTAAAAAGCGTTTCTAGTCCAAGATTTAAGTCAAAGCGTTTTGAAAGGCTTAGCGCTGTGTCTAAATTTATTTTTATGCTGTTAAAATACGAAATCTGTCTTTGCCTGTAGCGCTTCTTATACATTATCTTTGTGGATTTGTCCTGGGCGTAGTGTGTGTCTATTGAATAAAAATAACTTACTGGCGAGGCAAATAGCGAAAGCGCAAATTCGATTTTTTGCTCAGGCCTCAGCCTGAATTTAATTCCTGTCCACGAAAAAAAAGTGTGCCTTAAATAATCGATTTGCGCAAGCTTTGAGGTTTTTCCAGTTTCTGGATTGTAATACGGATAGTGTTTTGAAGAACTGTCATGCCACCAGTGCCTGCAGTCTTCGCTGTACCAGCCTTCTGCTCCTTTTTTTCTGTAAAAGGAATCGCAGCTGTATTCTGCGCTTAAAACTGGCGAAACTGTAAAATCTTTTGCTGCTTTTATGTCGTAAAAAAAACTTACTTCCGTCGAGTAATATTTCTTTGAAAAATTTGTTCCTTGCGAATAAGTTGTCTTCATCGAATAGTCGTTTGGGTTGAGCCAGTCAGAATCCCGCATTTGTCCGGAGTTTACATTTTGCGGCGCGGTCTCAAAATCTGCATTTAAGTTAAAGTTCTTAAATGCGGTTTTTAATTCTGCTCCATAAATAAAAAGTTTTCGTTCCCATTCGAGAAGGCTTATTTTTTTGTCGGAAGGAGAGCTATAGTAAAGCGTTTCTTCGAGAACGCCGTTTGCAAAGCCTGCGTATGGTTCAATTTTTATAAAGCTTTCTTTTTTTTGTGCGCAGATTGGCATTAAAAAAAACGTAATATATAGAAGAACATAGCTTGTTTTTTTGAAAGCGTGCATAATTTAATATATCAAAAATAATCGTTTATTGTAAAATTCATTTTTTACCGATAAAATGGTATAAATAAATTATAATGCCGTTTTTTCGGCAGTTTTTTTACAGAGGTTTTTTATGATTAAGGAATTTTTGCCTTACGATAAAGTTAGAAATGATGCCATAAAACTTGGCCATAAAATTTTGCAGGATGGTTTTGTTCCGGACATTATTTATACTTCGCTTCGTGGCGGAGCTTATATGTCGAACGTTATAAGTGAGTATTTTAAGCTCGCTCTAAAAGGCAAAAAACCTGTTTTGTATGCGGCTGTTGTTGCCCGCTCTTATACAGATATTAAGGAGCACGATTGTGTTCGTATTGACGGCTGGACTTATTCTCCTGAGTATCTTCGTCCTGGAGATAAAATCTTGCTTGTTGACGACATTTACGATTCTGGCCGCACGCTCAACTTTTTGGTTGAGGCATTGCTCGAAAAAGGTGTTCCGCGCGGCGATATAAAGGTTGTTGTTCACGATTATAAAAATTTTACATATAAAGAAACTCTTCCGATTAAGCCTGATTATTGGTGCCGTAAATTCGACATTAACAGCGAAAGCGATGACCGCTGGATTCATTATATGAGCCACGAGCTTGTAGGCTTAAAGCCGGAAGAACTTGAAAAGCATTACTACAGTCAGGATCCGGAATTAAAAGAGATTTTGAGCCCGTTCTTTAATTAAAGCAGATAAGGCTTTTTGCAAAGGTCTTGCCAAAAAATCTGTGTTAGCTGAATGAGAGATTTTTTATGAAGAAAAAGTTGGTTTTTACATTTTTTATTTTCAGTTTTTCAGTTTTTTGTTTTGCTCAAAGGATTATTTCGCCTGTCGCTGGAAATTTTTGCAACAAACAGCCGCTTGTGCTTGATGTCAGCGACGGCGCGGAGTGCTTTTATTCTCTTTCTGGAACAGATCCTCTTACTTCTGGCTTTGCTTATGACGGGCCTGTTTTGATTGATGCTTCTGGGCGCATAAATTTAAAAATAACTGCAATCCGTGGTGATTTAAAAGAAGAAATTGAAATAAATTACAATGTTCAGGAGCAAAATCCGTTTGAAGAAACTTCAGAAAACTTTTCTTTTATTAAAAATTGTGTAAATTCTGGCGTTTATTCGTATGAAAACGATAAACCGCTAGAGATTCCTTCTTCGTTTAGTTATTGCTTTGATGATGACAGGATTTTTTTAAAAGGCCAGAAACTTGTTCTTGATACGGAAAACTGCCTTTCAAGATATTTGCCGTGTCTTGTTTCTGATGGAAAAAATGAATGGCGTTTTGTAATTTTTATTTCTGGAAACCAGATTGGAACGCTTTCAAAATATTCAATTCCTTTTGAATTTAAAGACTGGAACAGTTTTTGCTTTACCGGCGAAAAACTTATATGGCAGCTTGATAACGGAGACTGGTCTGCTTCTAAGATTCCTGTAAACATTGACCGCAGCGCAAAGCATACTTTAAGATGGCAGAGCGTTGCCTTTGAAGCTGGAAACCCGGTCCAGTCTTTTGTAATTCCTGCAGAGCCTGAGATTGTTGTAAACGAAAAGACTGACAGTGCCGTAAATTTTTCGATTGACGGAGATTTGCGCTACAGAATGGAAATTGTTTCGACTGGCGTAAAAAATCAGCCGGAAAAAATAAACGGTCTTTTTACTTCTGCAACCTTTGACACTTTTGAAGGCGACTGCATTTCCGGGACTGCGGCTTTTGCTTTTTATGCTGACGGCGTTTTTTTGGGAACAAAAGAAAAAGAATTTTCTATAGATAAAAAGCCTCCTCATTCTCCTGAATTTAATGCGAATACAAAAAAATTTTATTCCAGGAACCCTGTTGAGCTTTCTATAAAAACTGAAGAAGGCGCAGAAATTTTTTATGCGGTAAGCAAACCTCTTAAAATTTCTGAGACTCTCGCTTCAAGTGCGCTTTCTGTGGATTCTCCTGAATTTCTTGAAGTAAAGGCTGACAAATTCGAAAAGTATTCTGATTCGTTTATGCTTGGAAGCATTGACGGCGCTGTTGTTTTTTACAAAGTTTGCGCATTTGCAAAAGACAAAAAAGGAAATGTGAGCAATTGCTCCGAATTTAGTGTAGTTATTGACGAAGATAATTATTATCTTGATTCTTCCGAGGTTGCCGGCGGTTTAGAAAATGCAGTTGATGAGGATTGTGACGGAACTGCCGAAAATCCTTTTAGGAGTTTTGAGCAGGCCTTAAAGGTTTTAAATTCCAGAAGATTTACTAAATTTTATGTGAACGGAACTTTTAAGCTTCCTTCTGGCGAAACCGTAATTTCTTCCAACTGTATGTTTTTGGCGCAGAAAAATTCTCAGATAGTTGTTCCTTCTGACGCAAATATCGTCGTGCGCAACGCAAGTTTTGAAGCGGACAACCTGCTTTTTAGGAAAAACCGCGAAAGCAACTGCGCGTCAAATTCAAAATTCTTTGTTTTGGAAAACTCGACAGCGCTTTTTAAAACTTCTGAATTTGCCGGCATTTTTGAAGAAAACGGAATTGGCTTTGACTGTAAAAATTCTGTGGTTGAATTTGACGGCTGCGGTCTGACTATGCAGTCGGATTCTTATGTTTGCGCATTGAGCGGACTTGATTCAAAAATTGCTGTAAAAAATAGCCGTATTTCGGCAGTTTCTCAGACTGCGGTTAATTTTTCTCTCAACGGCGGACAGTTTGACTTGACAGATTGTTCTTGCCGTGTAACTGCCCATCTTGGACGAATTGCCGAGCTTTGCGCGGTAAATGCAAGCCTTTCAAAAAATTCCTACATAGGCAGTTTGGAAAAAAAAGTGCGTGGAATTGTTCCTGTTTGGAGCGACAAGGATTCTAAAATTTTACAGAATATTGAAAATTCTTCGAGCGGATTTTAACAACGCTTTTATTTTTGCAGGTTTGGAATAAAATGATTTTGACTTGTGGTTTAGACGAAGCCGGCCGCGGACCTCTGGCAGGTCCTGTTTCTGCTGGCGCGGTAATTTTGCCAAGGAATTTTCCGTTTGAAATTTTAAATGATTCAAAAAAAATGACGGAAAAAAAGCGCGAAGCGGCGGAAAAACTTATAAAAGAAAAATCGTGCTGGGCTGTTTCCTTTGTTGATGAAAAAAAAATTGATGAAATAAATATTTTACAGGCAAGTATGCTTGCAATGAAAAATGCTTATGACGAAATGCTTAAAAAACTGCCTCTATGGCTGGAAGAAAACGGCTTTAATTTGTCAGAAAAAATTGAAATTAATGCAATTGCTGACGGAACTAAGTGCCCTGAAGTTTCGTGCGTTGTAAGGTGTGAGCCTAAGGCTGACGGAAAATACTGCGAAGTTATGGCGGCTTCGATTCTTGCAAAGGTTGCACGTGACAGGCTTATGCTTGAATACGATAAAAAATATCCTGAATACGGTTATGCCAAGCACAAAGGTTACCCGACAAAGGCGCATCGCGAGATTTGCAGAAAAATCGGGCCGAGTCCGATTCAAAGATTGAGTTTTAAATTCTAAGTTATAAAAATAACATAAAATAAAAGTCTGTTGATTTTATAGTTTAAAAACTTTATAGTTATTTGATATTACATTTTTAAGGAAGGAACTTATGGGTATCCGCGGGGAACTTTATACTACAGAAGTCGTTTTAGACAATCGTTCATATTTTTTCAACGTAAAGGAGAACCGCAGCGGCGACATCTTCCTTCAGATTGTTGAAAGCAAAAAAGGCGACGGCGCAGATTTTGACCGTCTTCAGATTTCTATTTTTCAGGAAGACATGCAAAAAGTTCTTGGTGGACTTGATTCTGCCTTGAGATTTATCGACAAAGAACAGAAAGCACGCAAAAAGGCCCGTGCAGAAAAAAAAGCTCTTAAGGCTGAAAAATACGGACCTAAGTCTGAAAAACGCATTTACCGCAAAAAAGGCGAAGAAGACAAACGCCTTCCTGACGGCATTAAGCGCACTGGAAAAGTAATTCACATAAAATCAAAGACAGAGCCTGCTGCAGACAACTCTTCTGATTCAGAATAAAAATAATGTAAATATTAGGTTCAATTTCGAGTTTTAGATTTTACTGTCATTGCCGTGCTTGACACGGCAATCTTGCCTAAAAAAGCGCAAGGGATTATCGTGGCAAGCCCGATAATGACAAGAAAATTCAAGAAATCATAAAACTCGACATTCCAATCGGGCGCGGTGAATGTTGCCCTAAAAATCTACAGAAAAACTTTGCAGATATCTTCGACCGCAACAAAAAGTTTTGCGATTGCGTCTGGAGTTGTGAGCGGACCAAAACTAAACCTTACAGCCGTGTCCTGAATGTCGCGGCTTATGTTCATTGCGGCTAGAACCGGGCGGTTTTGCTTTTTTGCCGAGCATGCGCTTCCTGTCGAAATGCAAAAACCTTTTGCATCGAGTGCGCGTACCATAACGTTTCCTGGAATTCCTTTGAACGCGGCTTGAAGAACATACGGGCTGAAAAGTTTTTGCGTGCTGTCAGATGTGTCGGCGCGAATGGCTGGTACGAGCGTGCAGTTTGGGAGCGATTTTAGCGATTCGATGAAGTTTTTTACGGCTGTCTTTTGTTCTTCAAAGTTGAGAGGCACGTAATATTTTTCGAGGCATTTTGCAAAGGCGATTGCGCCGAAGAGATTTTCTGTTCCTGAGCGGATGTTTTTTTCCTGGCCGCCGCCTGTTAAGAAAGGCTTTATGTCTTTTTTTAAAACCAGAATTCCAATTCCTCGCGGACCGCAGATTTTATGTGCGCTTAAGGCTGCGCTGTCTATTCCCGGATAGTTGAGGCTGAGAGGAATTTTTCCTGCTGCCTGAACGCAATCAACGTGAAAATGCGGCCGTCTTTTTCCTTCTGTTTTTTCTGTAATTTTGTCTGCAATCTCGTAAATCGGCTGTATGCAGCCAGTTTCGTTATTTACCGCCATTACTGTTACGTAAAGTATGTCGGAAGTGATTTTTTCTGCGATTGAATCTGCGCTTATAAAACCGTTTTTGTCCGGGTTTACGGTGATTATTTCAAATCCATGTTTTTTTAAGATGGCGGTCTGTTCTCTCAGTGCAGGGTGTTCGATTCCGCTTATGATTATGCTTCCCCGTTTGCCTTGAGAGTCGGCTTCGCGGTTTAAAAGCGAAAGCAGAGGAATGTGGTCGCTTTCTGTTCCACCGCTCGTGAAAAAAACTTCTTCTGGTTTTACACCGATTACTTTTGCTGCAAGTGTGCGTGCGTTTTCAAATGCAATCCGCGCCTTTTGTCCTTCGGAGTGTACGGCAGAAGGATTTGCGCCGGCTTCGAGGGATTCTTGCAATGCCTGAGTTAAAATTTCAGGGTCGGCTGGAGATGTTGCCGCCCAGTCAAAATATTTTGAAATATCCATTTTTATTTATTCTCACTTTTTACAGAACCGAAAGAACGGCTTTTTCATCGGCTTCTGTTATGACAGTTTCTCCGACATCTTCCTGCAAAACGAAGCGCACTTTGCTTGAAGCATTTTTTTTGTCTTTTTTCATTGCCTCAAAAAGCGAGAGCGCGGCTTCTTTTTCCGAAGCGAATTTTCCGTTGAGGGCAGAATGCAGAGGCTGAGTTTCCCATCCGAAAGAAGAGAGAACTGTTTTTACTGTCTGAACGTAATTTTCTGTGCACAGTCCTATTTTTTTTGAAAGTTCTGCTGCACGGGCTATTCCCCAGGCAACTGCATCTCCGTGGCTTACTTTTCCAAGTCCTGCTCTGGTTTCGAGCGCATGTCCAAAAGTGTGTCCGAGGTTTAGCTGCATGCGGATATTTTTTTCGGTTAAATCCTGTTCAACTACAGCGGCCTTTGCATTTACACAAATTTTTATCATTTCTTCAACGAGCGGATCTTTGCGGTTTTGCAGAATTTCTGGTTTTGAAGCGAGTTTTCCAAAAAGTTCCTTTGAATAGAGAAGGGCGGTCTTTACTACTTCTGCCATTCCACTGCGGTATTCGTTTTCTGGAAGCGACTGAATGAATGAAGGAATTATGTGAATTTTCTGCGCTGGAAAGAAAGAGCCTATCATATTCTTGTATGAATCAAAGTCGCAGCCTGTTTTTCCTCCGATTGCAGCGTCGACCATCGAAAGAAGAGTTGTCGGTACAAGTTCGCATGTTGCGCCGCGCTTAAAGATTGAAGCGGCAAAAGCTGTCATGTCGGTAATTACGCCGCCGCCGATTCCTGTAAAAACTGCGGAACGTTTTGCGTTTGAGTCGATTGCGGCCTTGCATATTGCGAGAACGCTTTCGATTGTTTTAAATGGTTCTCCGCTGCCCAAAATCAAGAGAATGTCTTTTCCTCGTGTGCCGGTAAAACCGTTTTCGATTTTTGGCTGGCTGTAGTTTTCTCCGCGGAAAAAATTTATAAACGGCTGCATTTGTTTTAGCGAAGCTACATTTGTGTCTGTCACAAAAATCCGTTGAGGAGAGTCTTCTTTTTCTGATGAATAAAAAATAGAATTTAAATCCGGCTCTCCGCCGTAAAAACGTATAAAAGTTCTGTCAGTGCCTGGATTCACTGGCGGGTAAGAGATGTCTTTTTCTTCAAACTGCATGATTTTCTATTTTATCGAAAATCGCTTTTGTTTTAAAGTAAAATTCTAATACGTTTTGTCTGTCATGTTTTCAAATTCGGAAATATTTTTCTGAACACGCGCAATTTCCCGGTTTAAAATCTTTTCGTAATTTAATTTTCCGTTTCCAATTCTTTCGCGTTCGTCTTCCCAGTTTTGAATGTCTGTTAAGGTTAAAAACTGAAACCTTTTTACGTTTGCTTTTTCTGCCCAAAGCTTTGCTTCCTGCCAGTAGTAAAGTCCTGCCTGATAGCAACTGAGTGTTTTCTGTAAATTTTCAATGTAAATGTCTTTCCATGGCGCGTCGTAAAATTTTACGTTTTTTTTGTCGTAAATTCTTCCGAGCCTCATATGCTGCTCAATAAGTTTTAGGTTTATGTGCATCATAAAAAGATAGCGGTATTTTTCCCAATCTTTTTCGTTGTCGATTTTTACATTTGCATAGAGCGGATTGCAAAAATCGGCCTTTACGGCCTGCTCAAGCCAGTAAATGTTTTCCATGACATCGTCTGGATACTGCTGGTAATGAACATGAAAAAGCTTGTAATAATCTTCTTTGTATTTGACCATGTAGGCAGAAGATTTTTGAGGTGAGAATATAAAAAAACTGGCCGCAAAGAAAACTAGCGCAAAAAATCTTTTCACGTTTTTATTGTCGGCATTTTTTTTGTGAGTTTTTACAGCAGTTTTGAAAGTTCCTGCCAGATTTGCGCGCTTACCTCTTCTTTTGATTTTGATGCATCCAGACGGACGATTTTCATTCCTGTGTTTTTTGCTTCGTATTCGTCCATAAGCTTTTCGTAACGTTCTTCTGTCGCCTTTAAAAAGTCTATTTTTTCGTAAATTTCACGTTCTCCGCGGGCATCGACTCTTTTAAGGCTGATTTCTGGAGAAATTTTAAAAAAGAAAAGAATTTGCGGAAGCGGGAAAGTCGAATTTAGAAGGCGAGGAAGCTCTTCTCCGCAGGTTACGCTTTGGTATGTCAGACTCGAAAAAAAGTATCGGTCGCTTATGACGATTTTTCCGTCGGAACATTTTTTTTCGATTCCGCAGTTTGAGCCGCTTTTTCCCCAAAGATGTTCTGCGCGGTCTGCCGCAAAAAGGTATGCGCTTGTCCGTGGATCAAGTTCAACATTGCCTTTTAAAACAGTTCTTAAGAATTTTCCTACAGGTGAGTCTGTCGGTTCTGCCGTAAAGAAAAATCTCCCGGCTTCTTTTTTTTCTTTTAAGACATTGATTTGCGTTGAAGTTCCTGCTCCGTCGATTCCTTCAAATACAACAAAATTTTTTAAAATCATAATTCCTGAAAAACTCCAGTTTTTTTTAGAGCGGTTGTTTTAATTTGTTGTATTGCAATAAGTTAAAACTTGCAGACATTTCTAGGAAAATCAGCTTGAATGAGTTTTTAGATCTGTCCCACTACTAAAAAAATCAAAAATAAAGTAAAGTGTTAGTCTATGGAAAGTTCTGAATATTGAAAAAAATTAAAACTTTCTGAAAGCCATTTTGCCGTTAAAACAGAGACTGTTCAAGTCAGATGAAGTCGAGAATTCTAAAAACCAGCATTGGAAGCATTATTTTTCTCCTGCTCGTAATTGCAGTTATTGCGTTGATTTTTCCAACATACAAAAAAATCAATGCCGCTGTTTCTGTCGGTGTTTTAAAAATTACTCAAAAAATTGAAGAAAAAACGGGAATTGAGATTTCATACGAAGCTCTTTCTCCTTCGATTCTTTCTGGCATCAGTTTAAAAAATATCAATTTAAAGGATTCTGCGACGCAAAAGCAGCTTGTTCAGATTAACAGCGCTGTTCTTTCGTATAATTTTCGTGATTTTTTTTCTAAGCAGCCTTTGAATGCAGTAAAATTTTTGATTTTGGACGGTTTAAAAATTGAATATGATGCCGTAAAAGACGGGGATTTGCTCAAAAATCTTTCTGGAATTTTCGAAAAAAGCGATGATGAGAAAAATCAATCAAAAAAACACAAATCTTCTTCCAAAAAATTTATAATTGACGGAAAAGAAATCAATATTCCTTTTAACATTCAATTTAAAAATATCAGTCTTCATTTTGTCGATTCAAAAAACGATTTTCTTGCAATTGCAAAAACCGTAACTTTTGAACAGTCGCCGCTTGCTAAAAACAGCCTCAAAATAAAAACTTCCGGACGTCTTGAATTTAAATCTGAACTTTTAAAAAGTGATGGCAATCGAAAACTTGTTGCCTGTGGTTTTGAGCTTTCAGGAAACTTTTTTAAAAATCTCGAAGGAAGTTCTTTTCTTTTAAAGCTTTCAGAAATAAACCGCGCCGATTTTACGATTTCTAAAATTGATTTTCTTCTCAACTATGCGGATTCAAAGCTTGCGCTCAGAACGATGCGCTCGGCTTTTCCGTTTTCTGTGCAGCTTGAGGCGAATTTTAAAAATCAGGAGCTTTCGTTTGACGCTCAGTCCAGGAAATTTGAACCTTTAAAACTTATAAAAGTAAAAAATCCATTTCCTCTTTATAAAAAATTTATCGAAACAAAATTTTCTGGAACTATAAAAGCTAAAACTTCGTTTTTGACAAAAGAAGATTTCTTTAATTCTGGATATTTAAAAATTGACGGCGACTGTAATTTTTCTGAAAGAATTGCCGGAAGCCAAGTCGTCCTTTCTTATGATGTTGAATGTAAAAATCAGGTTTTAAAAGTCAATAAATTTGAGGCTGACGGAAAACCTGTAAATTTTGATTTGAACGGCGAGCTCAGCTTAAAAACTCTGGAGCCTTCGTTTGTTTTGAGCATTCCGCGTTTTCAGCTTTCAAATGGCGGAATTTTACAGACTGAACTTTACATAGAGCCTTACAAAAACGGTTTTATGTGCTTTGCTCCGCAGCTTTTTATGGACGAAAAAAGCTTGACTGCCATTCAGTTTACGCTTTTGCCGTCTGAAAAGTCCGTGGATTTTAGCTTTGAATGCGATGATTATTCTCATGCCGAATACGAAAAAAGTGCAAAAATTGTTGCCGAAGGCAGTTTTTTGAACGAGACGGAAAAGTTTTTGCAGGCTTCGGTTTCTATCAGCGATATGTTTTTGGACAGCGTAATCGATGCGGTTGCATTTTTTGTTCCCGAAGAAAAAAAGGCTTTTCTTGCAAATATTTCAAAATCGGCTGGAACTTACATTTTTTCCGACGAAATTTATTTTACGACGGATTTTAAAAGTTTTTCGTTCAATTCGCCTTATTTTCTTTTGGCAAACACAGCAAAGGAAAAACAGCTTCTCACCTTTGCCATTGATGGTTCTTCAGAAACCATAACCTTGAGTTCTCTCGATTTGCAATATGGAAAACAAACTGCGCATGCTACCGCTGGAATTGATTTTTCAAATGGACTTTCTGATTTTAATTTTTATACCGACCTTGTTGTCAATTCTCTGCCTTTTAGTTTTAGAGGCGCGTTTTCTCAGAATTTTTTGAATATTTCGGGCGATTACAATTTTAATGCGGCTTTTTCGTTTGAAAAAAATATTTTTGGTTCTGTAGAGTTTACGGCTTTGCCTGTTTCGTTTGGAAAAAATATTTTTTCTACTTCCTTAAATACTTCTTTTTCGTGGAATGAAGTTTCTGGAATTGAAGTTGAAATAAATAATTTTGATATTGATGAGCCTTATGGTTCTCTTCGTTTGCATCCGCACCTTGCTTTTACCGGTTCTGCAAATAAATACGGTTTTGTAATGAACAAGCTCGCATATTCGGATGCGGCTTCTGCTCTTGACGGAAGAATGAATGTAGTTTGGAGCCTTAACGATGGAATTTTTGACTCGATTATAGTCGATTTGAATGCAAAAAGCATTTTAAATTCGGAAAAAATAAGCCTTAATGCCGAAGTCCGCAATCTTGAAAAAAAACTTTTGACTTTGGACAATTTGAAAAACGATTTTTATGTCAGTGCTCAAGGAAATCTTTCTGATTTTCCTGCCGCGAGATTTTTTGCTGACCAAAATTCAACAAACAAAATAAATGCAGAGTTTTCGCTATCTGGAACACCTGCAAATCCTTTTGTTTCGCTAAATTTGCAGAGTTCTTCTATAAATTTTGCCGGTTATCCATGCGTTTTTTCAGGAAATGCTGTTTATGACGATACAGGACTTTCTGTTTCAGAACTTAACGCTGGCTGGGGAAAATTTTCGCTTTCGGATTTTTTTGCTAACTTTAACTTAAAGAATTTTTCTGGAAATTGTACTGCGGTATTAAAAGGAAATTTTCTTGAACTTGATTTTAACATTCCAGTAAAAAGCTCGATAAATTGTTTTGCCCATGGAAATTCTCCTTTCAAAAATTTTGTTGCGACTGTCAAAAGTGAAAAAATGACAGGTTCTTTTTTCCCGACTGAACAAAAACTCGACTTAAAAATTACAAAAAGCGACGATGTTATAGATTTTGTTTCTGAAAATGGAAGGGGAATTTCTGGAACTTTTGTTGCAGGACAGGTTTTGTCAGTAAAATCCGGACCTGCTTCTCCGCTCAGCTTTAATTTGAACGGTTCTATAATTCACAATCAGCTTGATTTGAACATAAAAAACATAAATGCCGACATGAAGACTTTTTGCCAGGCTTTCAGCATTCCTTTTGTAAGATTTACAGGCGGAAAACTTTCTGGAGCAGTAAAAATAGGCGGTCTTACAACTGACCCGGAATATACAGGTTCCATTGTTATTTTAAATCCTGAATTTTATGTTCCAATAATTTCAAAAAAACTTTTCCGGTCTGAAAAGGTAATTGCGCTTGCTTCTCAAAATCATTTTATCGTAAAGCCGACTTTATTCACCGTAGAAAAAAATTCTGTGAGCGTTGGCTTGAACATTGAGTTTGACCGCTGGAAAATCGGCTCTCTTGACTGTCCGGTTGAAAGCCCTCGAGGTCAGTTTATTCCTGTTGATTTAAAGCTTCCTTTGGTTCATTACAAGGGTTTTGCCGCATTTGAAAAATTTTTGGTTCACATGACGACGGATACTGTCGGTTTTTCAGGAAAAATCTTTGGCGAACGTGCAGAAATTGAAATTATCCGTGACGGTTTGAACATGGAGCATACAAAAAAAACGCCTTTTGACTTTCTTGTAGACCTTAAGCTTCAGGTAAAAAATAAAGTTCAAATTCTCTTAAATCCTCTGCTGCGCGGTCTTATTGTGCCTGACAATTATCTTGACCTTTATATTGATACTTCGACGGGCGACCTTTCTGCAAAAGGAGAAGTAAACCTTCGTGGAGGCGAAATTGTCTGGCTCAACAGAAGTTTTTATATGAAGGAGGGAAAAGTTGTATTCAACGAATATAATGAACTTTTTGATCCTCGAATTACTGTTCGCGCAGAAACCCGGGAGCGCGATGAAAACAATAATCAGGTGACAATAACTTTGTCGGCAAGTCAGCAGGCCTTGAGTCAGTTTAATCCTCGCTTTACTGCAACTCCTGCAAAGTCTGAAAACGAAATTATGGAGCTTTTGGGGCAGGTTATTTCTGGAAATTCTGAAAATGTTGCTTCTCTTGCAATGGCAGGCGGAGACTATCTTATGCAGGCAACGGTAATGCGTACTGTAGAGAATACATTGCGTGAATTATTGAATTTTGATATATTTTCCGTTAGAACAAATATCCTTCAAAACGCTGTAAAGCAAAGTCTTGATAAGAATTCTGCCGGCAAGCAGTTATCTTTCAGTAACTTTTTTGACAATTCGGCTGTTTATGTAGGTAAGTACTTTGGTAGTGCAATGTATGTTGATGCTTTAATGCACTGGAGTTATGACGAAACAAAGGCAAAGGACGAAGATTCCGTTCGTGGACTTGTGCTTCAGCCTGAATTTGGTTTTGAAATGTCTTCACCGTTCGTTAATATAAGGTTTGGGGTTTCTCCGGATCTGGAAGCAATCAAAAACAGTCTGTGGATTCCTTCAACGTCTGTTACATTGTCTTGGAAGCACTCATTTTAAAATGTTCATAATAACTGAATATGACTAAATTTCTTGGCAATTGGAGTTAATATGTCTTTCAAGCGTTTTAATTTCGCTTTAATTTTTTGTGCGGCAATCTGCGTTTTTGCACCTTGTTTTGTTTCTGCTCAGGAGAATGACAAAGTAACAGAATCTGATGAAAACTGGTTTTATGGAAAACTTATAAAATCAATTTCTTTTAAGAATTTAAAATCTGTAGATTCAAAAGAGCTTGAAGGCGTAACTAGCGGCTTTATCGGAAGGAAATTTTCCGATGAGGTTTTTGGAAATCTTTTGGACAGAATTTATGCGCTCGATTTTTTTGATGAAATAAATCCTGAGGCTCTTCCGGGCGATGCTAAGAAAAATACAGTTTCGATTGTATTTTCTGTAACTGAGCGTCCTGTTGTAACTAGAATTACATTTTCCGGAAACCGCCAGATTCGTACTACAGAATTAAAAGAGGCAGTTTCGCTTAAAGAAAAAGATATTTTTGTTGAAGGCAAGATGCTTGTCGATGAGCGTTCTGTGCGCGATGTTTATCTTGGAAAAGGTTTTACTAATGCCCGCGTAACTGCAAGCTCAAAGCAGACCCCAAAAGGCGTTGAAGTTAATTTCAAAGTTGATGAAGGCCGTTCGACTGTAATTGCAAAACTGGATTTTCGTGGCAACAAAGTTATATCGAGCAGAACTTTAAAAAGCAAGCTTACGCTCAAAGAGGCAGGTTTAATCAATAAAGGCGCATTCCAGGAATCTGAGCTCGAGGCAGACAAGCAGGCGATTACGGCTTATTACCAGAATTTGGGTTATATAGATGCAGAAGTTATCGATGTTACAAAAGAAACTGCTATAAACGAAAAGAAAAACCGAGATGAGCTTACAATCACATTTGTTATTGTTGAAGGCTCGCAGTATACTTTTGGCGGAATGACTTTTAAGGGAAATATTATTTTTCCGAGCGAAAAGCTTAATTCTTTTGTAAAGCTTAAGACTGGCGCGGTTTATAGTCAGCAGAAATATCAGGAATCGGTTATGGCGATTGCCGATTTATACTACGAAAATGGCTACACTTCAAACCGTTTTCAGCCAATTCCTATGAAAGACACGAACAATAAAGTTATTTCGTATGAATTTCATATTACAGAAAGCGTGCGGAGCCATGTAGAAAGCATTTCCATAAAAGGAAATACGCGCACAAAAGAGGAAATTATTCGCCGTGAAATTCCGATTGAAAGCGGCGACATTTTTTCTAAGGCAAAACTTACTACAGGTCTTAGAAATCTGTACAACTTGCAGTATTTTAGCGCAGTTGTGCCTGACGTTGCGCCTGGTTCTGAAGAAAATCTTGTAAACCTTGTTTTTTCTGTAGACGAGCAATCTACTACTTCTATTGAATTCGGCGTTACTTTTTCTGGTGTTTCTGATCCGGACGACCTTCCGTTTGCTCTTTTTGTAAAATGGCAGGATTCTAACTTCCGCGGAAGTGGAAAATCTATCAGCGCAAGTTCTACGATTGCAACTGACGAGCAGTCTGTTTCTTTGAGTTTTGGAGAAAACTGGCTTTTTGGAATGCCGATTTCTTCATCAATAAGCACTAGTTTCTCTCATTCGCAGAATACTGCGCTTATGCTTGAACTTGCTGACAACGAAGACAGTTTAAATTCTGACGATTATTACATGGATTATGAACGCTGGGTTTGGAGCCTTGGTTTTTCTCTTGGAAGAAGATGGACTCCAGTCTGGGCTATTCTTTCGCTTTCTGCCGGAATCAACGGAAGTCTTATAAACAATGTTTATGACGAAGTTTATATTCCTGTTGATTCGACTATTGCTGAGTATTCTAACAAATGGGGTTGGCAGAATTCTATTTGGTCTGCTTTTTCTGTTGATGACCGCGATATAAATTACGATCCTTCAAAAGGCTGGTTTGCAAGTCAGCGCCTTACCTGGTACGGGCTTATGCCTTTTGAAACAGAATTCTTTTTGCGTTCGGATACAAAGGCTGAAAAATACTTTACCCTGTTCAATTTGCCGGTTACAGAAACATGGAACTGGAAAATGGTTTTTGCCGCATATTCCGGTCTGAGCCTTCTTTTCCCGGCGTCTGATTCGGGAATTGGAAATTCAAGCAAAGTTTACATTGACGGTATGTTTAACGCCCGCGGATGGACAAATATCTATAATAAGCACAGAGGCCGTGCGCTTTGGAGCAATATTCTTGAATTACGTATGCCGATTGTTCCTGGAGTTTTGGCAGTAGACTGGTTTGGTGACGCTGCTGTAATAAAGAATTCGCCTTATGAACTCTTTACAAATACAGGAATTTCGGACTTTTACTTTAGTACAGGTCCTGGACTGCGTTTTTCAATCCCTCAGTTCCCATTGCGTCTGCTTTTTGCAAATACATTCAAAATGGATGAGAATTATAACGTAACTTGGGAAAATAACTGGAAATTTGTACTTTCATTCAATATTACGAATAAATAATTGCGTTTTGAGGTTGTTTTAAAATGAAAAAAATTGTTTTTGGTTTTGTTTTTTCTTTTTTCGTTGTTTTTGGACTTTCTGCCCAGCAGATTACGCGTTTTGGTGTTGTTGATACTGCCAGAGTTTATCAGGCATATTTTAGAAATTCGGCTCCAGTTCGCAATTACGAGTCTAAAAAAGCCGAATTCCAGACCGAAATTAACAAACGGACAGAAGAAATTCAAAATCTCAAGAATCAAAAAGTTGATTTTCAGAAAAACAATAATTCTGCAGCGGTAAGCCGTCTTGATGCAGAAATTACCAGAAAAACAGACACTCTTACGGAATATACGAACGCAAAAAATGTTGAGCTTGAATCGCTCAAAAAAAATCTTCAGAATTCAGATTCTTTTTACAAAAAACTTTATGGCGTTTTGGAAAAAGTTGCAGAAAATGAAGGTTATTCGATGATTTTGAGTTTGCAGCAGGCGAATGCTGTTTTGTGGTATAGCCCTTCGGTTGATATTACTGAAAAAGTTATTGCCGAATTAGGAATATAACACAAAATGCCAAAAGACAAGGTTGTTGCAGGAAAAATTCAGAAACGTTCCGAAAGCGCAGAATTGACACCGCTCATGGTTCAGTACCAGAGCATAAAAGATGAATATCGCAACGAAGTTCTGTTTTTTCGTCTAGGCGATTTTTACGAGATGTTCAATGAAGACGCCTTGGAAATTAGCCGTCTTTTAAATCTTACACTTACTCATCGTGCACAGCATCCTATGTGCGGAATTCCGTATCATGCCGCAAAAATTTACATTGCACGTCTTTTAAGGCTTGGAAAAAAAATTGCAATCTGCGAGCAGGTTGGAGAAATCGGAAAAGGCAAGACAATTGCCGAGCGAAAAGTGATAGAAATCATAACCCCGGGAACTGCGATTGAAAGTGAATATCTTGAAGGCGGCGTAAATAATTATCTTGCATGTTGCGCGGTAAAAAAAAATGAAGTTGGCTTTGCCTATATTGATGTTACTACTGCCGATTTTTACGCAACAAGCTGGAATAAAAAAGAAATGGCGGATAATTTTGCAAAGGAACTCGGCCGTTCCAATCCTCGTGAGCTTCTTTTGCCTGAAACTCTGCGCTGCGACAAAACAGTTGAAGAAATAATCGCCCAGAATTCAAATATTGCGGTTTCTTATTATCCTGAATGGAATTTTGATTCTTCTCTTTCTTACAAAAGACTTAACAAACAGTTTGGAACACAGAATCTGCGTTCTTTTAATTTGACCGAAGAAAGTGCGGAAGTTGGACCTGCCGGATTTTTGCTTGACTATCTTATGCGGACAACTTCGACAAATGCTCCTCATGTAAGCGGAATAAAAGTTTACCGTGACTGTGAATACGTCGTAATGGATGATTCTTCTCGCCGAAATCTTGAAATTACGGAAAATTTAAGGGACGGAAGTTTCCAGTATTCACTTTTGGAATGTGTTTCCCATACGCAGACTGCAATGGGCAAGAGGCTCTTGGTAAACTGGCTTAACTATCCTTTGACCGATGCTCAAAAAATTGCTTCCAGACAGGAGCATATTGCTCTTTTTGTAAATAACCGCAGGCTTTTAGATGCAGTTAGGCAGAATTTTTCTTCTGTTCTTGATATTGAAAGGCTTGCTGCAAGAGTCGCAATGGAGCGTGCCCATGCAAAAGACTTGCAGGCTTTAAAATCGAGTCTTTCCGTATGGCTTAAAATCCGCGTTTTGATTGAAGATTATGATTTTTCTGTTTTGCCGGCGGATGAAGCTAAGCAGATAATTGAACTTATTGATTCGGCGATTTTGGAAGATCCGGCGACTTCTATTACGGAAGGCCGGATTATAAAATCTGGCTGGTCAAAAGAGCTTGACCATTGGCGCGACATTCAGTGCAATTTTAACAAAATTCTTGAAGAATACGCCGAAGAAGAAAAATCAAAAACTGGAATTTCTAACCTGCGGATAAAAAACAACAACAATGCAGGCTATTACATTGAAGTTACAAAAGGAAAACTTCAGCAGATTCCTGGGCATTTTATAATGCGCCGTTCTCTTTTGAATGCGGAACGCTATACGACTGAACGGCTTCAAGAACTTGAACACGAATTGAACGAAGCTGGCACAAAAATTGTTCAGATTGAGCGTGATTTATTTATCGAAATACGCTCCCAGATTGCAAAACTTGTTCCGTATCTTTTGCAGACTTCCAGAGAAATTGCATACACAGATGTAAGCTCAGCGCTTGCATATTCTGCCGTTCTTCATGGCTGGATTCGTCCGGTTGTCGATGATTCTACGGTTTTTGAAGTTGAAAATGGACGCCACCCTGTCGTTGAAATGCATCTTCCTGCCGGCGAATTTGTTCCGAATGACCTTTCGATTTGTTCGCCACAAGATTTTTCTGAAAAATGCTCAACTTCTTTTTCGTTGATTACAGGTCCGAACATGGCCGGAAAATCAACATTTTTGCGTCAAAATGCGCTGATTGCGCTTTTGGCTCAGACAGGCTCTTTTGTTCCGGCTTCTTCTGCGCGCATTGGAATTGTCGATAGAATTTTCTGCCGTGTTGGAGCAAGCGACAACCTTGCCCGCGGAGAATCGACTTTTTTGGTCGAAATGACAGAAACGGCAAATATTCTCCGTTCTGCAACGGAAAAATCTCTTGTAATTATGGACGAAGTAGGGCGGGGAACTTCGACGGAAGATGGACTTTCGATTGCCTGGGCAATTAGCGAATATTTGCTGAACACGATAAAGTGCAAAACTCTTTTTGCTACTCATTATCACGAGCTAACAAGAATGAACCACTCTGCGCTAAAACTTTTGTGCATGGCTGTTGCTGAAAATTCTGGCGATGTAGTTTTTTTGAGAAAAATAAAGGAAGGAGCAAGCGAAAACTCTTACGGTCTGCACGTTGCAAAACTTGCCGGCGTTCCACAAAGCGTAATTTTAAGAGCTGAGGAAATTCTTGCGCATTTGCAAAAATCCGCTGGAGAAAAACCAGTCCTGCCTTCCGAAATAAAAACCGAAATTTCCGGCGAAAAAGAAAAATCGCATTTTAGCCAGAATTTGCCTGGACTTTTTTCTGACGAGGAAATGGTTTTGGACGAAATCCTTTCTGCTGATCCGGAAAATATGACTCCGCTCCAGGCTCTTGAGCTTCTTGCCCGCTGGAAAAAATCACTTTCTGGAAGATAGTTTTATTTTTGGAATAAAAAATGAATTTTAAAGAGCGCGCTGAAAAATTAAAAACAGATGTTCCTGCCGTCTGTCTGGCTTT
>NZ_DBJD01000073.1:20585-21215 GCF_002297065.1 Treponema sp. UBA785
GCGCTTTCTCCAGTAGACCTTATACCTGATTTTATTCCGGTGATTGGTTGCCTTGATGACCTGTTTTTGGTTCCTGCGCTGATTGCCGCTTCTGTAAAGCTGATTCCGTCCGAAGTCTGGGAAGAATGCCGAAAAAACGCAAAAAACATGGCTTTGAGCGGAAAATGGTATTATGCGGTTCCTGTAGTTTTAATCTGGCTGTTTTTGATTTTTCTTGTTATAAAAATAATTTTTTTATAGCAGTATATAATTTAATAATACTGAAGAATTTAATTAAAATTAAAGAAACTTATCCCTGTCAATATTAACAGAAAGCGCGTTTATCTATATAATAAAAACGCAAATTTTAGCCCGGATTGTAGCGGCGCGAAAGCGTCGGGCTTTGCCCGATGAAGCGAATAGCGGAACCGCGGAAAGCCGGAGGAGACAGTAAAAGCTGCTCCAGAAATTTATTTTTTTATTTTAGAGGTACAAAATGGCTGTTGAATCAAAAAAAAGTGATAATGCTTGTAAGGGTGTTGCCCGCGCGCCGCACCGCTCTCTTTTTTATGCTTCGGGTTATACTGATGAGGAATTGAATCAGCCGCTGGTTGGTGTTATCTGCGCAAAAAATGAACTTATTCCGGGGCA
>NZ_DBJD01000085.1:0-6600 GCF_002297065.1 Treponema sp. UBA785
CTGCCACTTTGTGGCAGGGATTGAAGCCGCGGAGCGGTTCGGACGTGCGACTGCACGGCTGAACGGAAAAATTGCCTGGCAATTTTATAACGCGAAAGCCCGGCTGCCGCGGTTTTGCCGCGGCAGTGCCACCCGAATAAATTTATATTGCTATATCTTCGAGTTTTGCTGTAATTCCTGTCTGTTCAAGCGCAGAGCGGATTTTTCCTGCGATTCCGTCTGAAATAAAAAGGCCTTCCTTTGTCTGGCGTTCGTGATTGTTGTATTCGATTTCGCCGGGAACAAAAATTTCCTTAACACCTTCGCGTTTTTGAGAGCTTTTTATGCGCTCGATTGTGATGTCGATATTTTGCTTAAAGCTTTCGATGTTCGTAAAACGGGAAATGTCGATTGCTGCAAAGTTGTAGCCTATTTTGTCGGTACATTCGGCAGTTGTGTCGCCTTGGCCGTCCAAAACTGAAGTTCCGCTCAAAAGTGTTGTCATTATAAAGACGATTAAATCAAGTCCGTAGCCTTTGTAGCCTCCGAACGGCAGCTGAGGCCCGCCTCCTGTAATTACGTCCGCCGGGTTCGTCGTTGTTTTTCCGTCTTTTGTCAAAGCCCAGTCGTCAGGAATTGATTTTCCTTCTGTGTAGGCGAAAAATATTTTGTTGAAGGCGACGTTGCTTGTCGCGGCGTCAAAAACTATTGGCCGTTTTTTTCCTGCCGGAACTGCAACGCAAATTGGATTTGTTCCCAAAACTTTGTCGTAGCCGCCGAATGGAGCGACTGCAAGTCCTGTCGAAGTAAATGCCATTCCAATCATATTTTCCGGCAGGGCGTCCATGGCGTAGTAGGCGGCAAAGCCAAAATGTGTGGCGTTGCGGACTGTTGTGATTGCGACTCCGTTCTTTTTTGCCTTTTCAATCGTTTTTGCCATTGCGATTTTTCCGGCGACAGAACCTGGAGCGTGGTCTGCGTCAAAAACTGTAGTTCCAGGTCCTTCTTGAACGATTTTTATTTGCGAATGAGGATTTATTTTTTTTGCGCGCATGAGTTTTGAATAATTTTCTGTCTGAATAAGTCCGTGCGAATGGATTCCGCGCATTTCTGCCTGGACAAGGTTGTCTGCCACAGTGTCGGCTTCTTCTTTTTTTAAGCCTGATTTTTGAAAAATTAAAGATTCAAGCTCCAGCATTTTTTTTGGATCTACGGTAAGGCTCATAATTCCTCCAGATTTTTGAATTACGCTGAGACGGCTTTTTACTGCAGAACTGTAAAATTGCTGTTTTTTGAGCCGGAACAGTGTATTTTGTGAGTTCGACTTTATCACCAATTAAAAAAAATGAAAAGAAACAAAATATTTTTTTACGGATTTTTTTTACAGGCTATTTATTTTCTTTTTTATGCCGGATTTTCTCAATTTTCTGATGAATTGAAAATAAAAACTCAGCCGTGGCAGGTTCTTCCGCCCCATTCTTTTGAGTGTGCGCGCTCGTGTGCGATTGTTGCGTCAAAATCTGCTTCCGGCTCGCAGTTTTCTTCTACGTAGCGGGCGGTTTTTTCAAGGCGGGCCAGACATTCGCTTTTTTCTGAATAGCCCATTTTGCTTTCTTCTATTGATTCTCCTAGAATGCGGATGCTTTCGTCGTAAATTTTTGTAGTGACGGGAAAAGGATGGCCGTCTTTTCCGCCATGCGCAAAACTAAATCTTGCCGGATCTGTAAAACGGCTTGGAGTTCCATAGATTACTTCGCTTACAAGAGTAAGGCTCTGCAAAGTTCTAGGACCAAGTCCAGGCGTTAAGAGAAGGCTTTCAAAATCTGCATTTTCGCTTTCGTAGGCTGTGGCAAGAACTGCTCCGAGCCGTTTTAAATCTACATCTTCCGCGCGGATTTCGTGATGAGATGGCATAACGAGGTTTCTGTCGTTTTTTATGAGAATTTGCGTTTTTTGCCATTCGTTGGAAAGATTATTCCGACTTGAAGGCGGATTTTTATTTTTTTCTGCATCATCAAAAAGTTCAAGCTGAAGGCTTTCGCCGCCGCCCATTTTTTTTACTTCGCGAATTATGCGGTCTGGATTTTCATGCGTCAGGCTTAAAATTTTGGAGCGTGTTGAAGAAGCGTTTATATCTGTTAGATTTAAAATCAATCCCTGGTTTTCGCCAGTTACGCCAGTATGAGGATTTTCGACAAAGCTTCTGAGTTTTTCCGATGACCAGTGGTAGCGCCGCGCTTTTTTTTCGCTTGCGTTCATTCCTTGCTGCACTACTGTCCAGTCGCCCTGGTCGCTTAAAATAAAATTATGCTGGTAAAGCTGAAAACCGTCCTGCAGGGCAGTTCCGTCGACTTTTGCGGCAAGCCGGGAGCAGTTTATGAGCTTGTTTCCGTCCATTCCAGTCATGTCGGCAAGAATTTGAAGCTCTTCCGGCGTGCGCCTGCTGTATTTTCCTCTTCCGCCGCAGACGACAATTCCAAGCTCTTTTGCGCGCCTGTTTAGCCCTCGTTTTAAGGCATACATTACGCTTGTTGTGATTCCGGAAGAATGCCAGTCCATTCCCAAAACGGCGCCCAGACTCTGAAACCACAGCGGATCGCTCAAACGGATTAAAACTTCTTTTTTCCCATATTTTAAGACAAGGGCTTCTATAATCAGCGTGCCGAGCCTCATCATTCTGTCGGCAAGCCATTTTGGAACAGTTCCCGTGTGCAGCGGTAAATCCGCATATCCTGAACGCTTTATCATAAAATTAACTGTTTATATAAAAACAAGCAAAAATAAAACTCAAAAAAGATTTTTCGTAAAAAAGTCTAGCATAAAAACTAAAAACTGTCAGATTTTTTTATTTTTTTTGTATAGAATTATTTTATGCTAAAAATACTATTTGTTTGCCACGGAAATATCTGCCGCTCGCCAATGGCAGAAATGCTTATGAAAAATCTTGTAAAAAATTCCGGACTTGAAAAAGAATTTTTTATCGAAAGCGCGGCCTGCCGCACAGACGAAATCGGAAGCCCGATTCACCGCGGAATAGTCTTAAAATTAAAAGAAAAAAATGTTCCTTTTACGGATCATCGCGCCCGGCTTATAACGCGGGAAGATTACGCTTTTTATGACTTGATAATCGCAATGGACGAAGAAAATATGCGCGACCTTGCGCGGAAATTTGCAGGCGACAAAGAAAAAAAATGCCATAAGCTGCTTGAATATGCCGGACTGTCCCGCGACGTAGCAGATCCCTGGTATACAGGAAATTTCGACGCCACTTGGAACGACATAGAAAAAGGCTGCAAAGCGCTGCTATCTTCGCTAAAAGCTTAAGAATCCGCGCAATAATAAAAAAGCGCAAAAGCGCACGCAATAAAAATTTGCAAGATATTCCCCTCATTTTTAGAAAGCGTTTACAACAAATATAAGCGGATTATTTTTGAACTAAAACAAAAAAAAGGGAAACTCAGCAACGGAATCAGAAAACAAAAATCCTCATCCCAAGCTTTGCGTTAAAAATAAAAAAGGGAAAGCGACACCTTAAAAAGGTTTCTCTTTCCCTTTCAATCCTTTTCTCTTCCAAAGCGGAAGGGTGGAGTTAGAAGTTTTTATCTTACGTTGTCTATTTCATTTTCCCAAACAATTTTGGTAGAACCATCAGCAGAAACAGCAGACTTCAGATATGAATCTTTAGGGAAATTCCATGTTCCCTTCAAAGTTGCATTTTTTGAAACCATAGCATATCTGCCAAGTTTTGCTTCCTGAACTGCAAAATCAGAAAAATCAGTACCCGATGCCTTTGAAATAACTTTGGAAGTTCCAGCTGATGAACTTGACGAGGCTTTCAATGTTATTTTATAAGCTCCATCAGCGATTTTCTTTACTTTTGAGCCATCATCATCAGTAATCTCTGTAACAGTATTTTCTTTTGCATCTGCAACCGTAGTAATCTCAGAATCTCCTGAAAGAACTGCAAGGTCAATATAAACTTTCAAAATTCCATCGGAATATGTATATGAACCCGTCGGAATATCAGTCCAGCCGTCAACAACAGAACATTCTTTTGCAGAGTTTGCTACGACAGTCTTTCCTGTTGTTCTTGACCAGCTAACAGCTTCTGCTTCGCTCACATCAAAATCGCCAGCATCTGTTGTAAAATCAGACGAAAGAACATTTTTGTAATATGAAATGAAATAAAGAGGTCTCTTTGTAGTATTACTATTTGTAGTTCCGTATTTTACTCCAACACAAACAAATGAGTAAGGTTTTTCTGTAGTTCCCTTTCCAATCTGATTAAAGATGTATCCCATCGTATATGCTCCATCAGATTTTGATGTATCGATAGAAATCTCACAATCTGCTGCAAGATGCTTTGTCGCAGTAGAGACATAACCGCGCGCATAATATGCAGAAGAGCCGTCATTTGTAAATCCATCTTCTGAAACTTTTTCGATAATACCAAGTTCATCTTCCTCTTCTTTGCACGACACAAAACCAAACATAAGCGCAGCCATCACTGCGCTACCAAAAAGGACCTTTGAAAGTTTCATATTTAATCTCCTTGAAACCGCCTTTTGCAAGGCTTTTTATTTTCTTATATTCTAACGCAACTTTTTCAAAATTACAGCCAATATAAGAATTATATAATGGATTATAAAGCAAAGATTTTTTTAGTCAATAAACGTTGAAATAATCTTGAGCCTTTTTATTTATTTTCAAGAAATCCTTTATGCGGCAATTTTTAAACAAAATGCGCCATTCTAAATTTTTGTTCAATAAACTTAGCTGACTGATTTTTAGAGAAGACTACGAGGCTGTCACATTGTCTAGATTATGACAATTGCTAGCATTGTCAAGGTGTTGCCGCATAAGCTATATTGCGACACCTGCTAACATTGTCAGTAGCCGACGCATAAGCTATATTGCGACACCTGCTAGCATTGTCAGGTGTCGCCGCATAAGCTATATTGCGACACTTGCTAGTATTGTAAGGTGTCACCGTGTAGTCTAGATTGCGGCAACTGCATGCCTGCTGTTGAATATCTTCCATAATTTACGGCTTTTGTCCGTGCCGGAAGTTTCAGGCAAAGAATCCTGTTCAGAATTAAAAGCGTTGTTACATTCGAAAAAACAATATAATTCACTGATAGATTCCGTTTTTCCACTTTTCGCCTCTGCGTTTTTCAGGCTTGAATCTGCCTGTATAGGCAAGGTAGCGGTAGAGGGTGCCTGCCGAGACTCCGACTTCACGCGCGATTTTCTGCTTTGAAGTTCCGTTTTTCAAAAGACTGTCGATTTTTAGGCTTTGCGATTCGCACTTTTTGTTTAACTCCCCGCGTATTCCTTTCTTGCGCCCCAGATGTTTTCCGGAGGCCTTTCTTGCGGCTAGAGCTTCCTTTGTCCTCTGGCTTATCAGGTTTCTTTCGATTTCCGCAGAAAGCCCGAACGCGAACGCCAGCACTTTTGACTGAATTCCGTTGTCCAGCGTGAAATTCTCCTTTATTGTCCTAAGACTGCATTTTTTGGTAATGCAGATGTTCAGAATTTCCATAATCATAAACAGATTTCGCCCAAGCCTTGAAAGCTCCGCGCAGATTATCGTGTCGTCCTCGCTGATTTTTGAAAGAAGCTCGCCGAGCCGCCGTTTTGTGTAGCTTTTTGTTCCGCTGATTGTCTCTTCAATCCAGCCGTCTATTCTGATTCTGTTTGCCTCGCACCATCTTGAAATCTCAAAGCGCTGGTTTTCAACCGTCTGCCTGTCCGTGCTCACGCGGATATATCCGTAGTTCATAAATTTCCTCCTGCCGATTTTGGCATAGAATTTCTATCATAGAACTTTGGAGCCTAAAAATAGAGTGTTGTTTTAACGTCCTTTTTGGTAGCGCAGTGATGGCTGCGCTTGTGTTTGGTTTTGTGTCGTGCGCGGCAGAAGATGATGACGATGAAAAAGAAGCTATTACTGGTAGTAATAACGATTACTCAATCAGTTTTACCAATGAAGACGATGGAATGTACCGCGCATATCATTCTACATTTAACAAGCATCTTGGAGGGCTTTGTCAGATTACTCTTGACAAGGATTCCACAGGAGAAGGCTCAATAGGCTACATTTTTGACTTGGAATCTAATCCTAGCCGCGCGACTAAAGATGCTCGAACTCTTTGTATCGTAGGTTTTAACCTTGCTACAAAAGGTGTTGCCAAGCCTTATGTATCGCATTACACAAATGTAACTGATATTCAGGCAGACAATTTTGGAACAAAACTTTCTGATAATCCAGCAGTAGAAACCGAATATCTAAAACTTGGGGATTCGTCTATCACCCTTTCTGACTGCGAAGTTGATGGAAAATATGTTCTTACTGTTGATGTGAACGGCAAGGATAACGAGGATTATGTTGTAAGAATTTATAAAGGAAAAGTTGAGAAAGCTTCCCTTGCAACAGCGAAAACAGCTGTTGACCCTATAACAATTCCAAAAGAAGACCTTTATCCAACCACAAAAAGAATTGAGCAGAAAGCTGCCGCTGTATATGTAAATGTTTATGCTAAAAAAACAATGAAAGCTACTTGGCACTATGCAGATACATATGCTGAAGCAGAAGTTGTTGAAGAATAGTTTTTCTAAATA
>NZ_DBJD01000085.1:6650-7124 GCF_002297065.1 Treponema sp. UBA785
CTAAATAAATTCAATTAACTAAAAAACAAGCGGTTTTGAGCCCTCAAAACCGCTTGTTTTTTTTAGAGATTACGGTGTTCAATAACCTCAGAAATAAAAACTTATTTTTCGCCAGTTTTTAACTTCGTAACCTGTTCCAAGGAAAGACCTGTAACAGAAGCAATCTGTTCGGCAGTTCCAAGATTCGCAGCAATCATTTTTTTGCAGTTTCGAGAGTTTTTTCGCTCGCAATATAGTTAGCCATGTTTCGTGCCATATCTTTTGCCATGTCTTGCGCCATATCTTTAGCAATATCTTGCGCCATATCTTTTGCCAAATTTCTTGCCTGCAGCTTAATCTCCTGTTCGATTGTCATATATCTGTGCCTCCACTGGGCGTTCATTTTTACACGCTCCACCAGCGCGGAAAGCCTGTCTGTAAAATCGTCTTTTGCTGTTTTTCCGCAAAGGTACTTAAAAAATGAATGGTTAAAAT
>NZ_DBJD01000099.1:0-27379 GCF_002297065.1 Treponema sp. UBA785
CTTTGGATTTGTACCAAAATGATAAATTCATTACTCAACAAGTCGGTCTTGGCTAAAGTTTTTGCATTTCTTTTCAAGAATTTCGTGAAGGATGCAAGCGTGCTAGAAGATAGAATTTCTGTCAAATAAAAAAGGCTGTCCTTTTGCTGAATAATCAACTTTAAGGACAGCCTTTCTTTTTTTAATCTAGCTTAAAGCCAAATTATTTGTTCAAGCGAGCCTCGAGGTCATCGAGAATTGCTGTAAGTTCTTTTGGAAGGTGTTTTCCGAATTTTGGATAGTGGTTTTCACGAATATCCTTAACTTCTTTTTTCCATCCTTCAACATCAACTTTGAGAATCTCTGGAAGAGTCTTTTTGTAGTAGTCTGCGAGACCGTCAGTGTTGATTGCGCCTTCTTTTGGCATGTAACCGATTGGTGTGTCGATAAAGTTGTCTTTTCCGTCACAGCGGTCAAAAATCCATTCAAGAACGCGGCTGTTGTCGCCGTATCCTGGCCACATAAATCCGCCTGGAAGTTCTGCGTTGTTGTCGTCCTTGCGGAACCAGTTAACGTAGAAGATTTTTGGCAAGAGGTCTTTGTCTTTTGCAGCGTTTCCAACGTCGATCCAGTGCTGGAAGTAGTCGCCCATGTTGTATCCGCAGAATGGAAGAATTGCGAACGGGTCGCGGCGGATTTTTCCAACCTGGCTAGCGTCGATTGTAGAAGCCGCAGTGATTTCTGAACCTACGATAGATCCGAGGAATACACCGTGGTTCCAATCACGGCTCTGGTGAACAAGTGGAATTGTTGACGGACGGCGTCCACCGAACAAGATTGCGCTGATAGGTACGCCCTCTGGTGATTCCCAGTCAGACGCGATACATGGACACTGTTTTGCAGGCGCTGTAAAGCGTGCGTTTGGATGAGCGAATTCTTCACCTTTAGGAGACTTGTCTTTTGGAAGAGCGTCGCGTACGTTGCCTTTCCAGTCAACAAGCTTGCCCTTTGCAGGATAGCCGATTCCTTCCCACCAAACGTCTCCGTCTTCTGTAAGAGCGCAGTTTGTGAAGATTGTGTTCTTTGAAGCAGCCTCGAGAGCGTTTTTGTTAGACTGAGCAGAAGTTCCTGGAGCAACTCCGAAGAATCCTGCTTCTGGGTTGATAGCATAAAGACGTCCGTCTTTTCCGAATTTCATCCAAGCGATGTCATCGCCGACTGTCTCAACTTTCCAGCCCGGGATTGTAGGAATAAGCATTGCGAGGTTTGTTTTTCCGCAGGCTGACGGGAATGCGCCAGTAACGTATTTAACTTCGCCTTTTGGATTAGTGAGCTTAAGAATAAGCATATGCTCAGCAAGCCAGCCTTCCTCACGCGCGATTACAGAAGCGATGCGCAAAGCAAAGCATTTTTTTCCGAGAAGAGCGTTTCCGCCGTATCCAGAACCGAAAGACCAAACAAGATGCTCTTCCGGGAACTGAGAAATATATTTTTTCTCTACTGGAGCGCAAGCCCAAACGCCGTTGTCTTTTGCGCCGTTCTCAAGCGGCTTTCCGACTGAGTGCAAGCAAGGAACAAAGTTGTCATCAAGATATGGCCAAACTTTCTCGCCTGCGCGTGTCATAATGTCCATGTTCAAAACAACATATTCTGAATCTGTAAGCTCAATACCGTATTTTGCGATTGGAGAGCCGAGAGGTCCCATGCAGAACGGAATAACGTACATTGTGCGTCCGTGCATACATCCCTTGTAAAGGCCTTTCATTGTAGCTTTAAGTTCTACTGGGTCGATCCAGTTGTTTGTAGGACCAGCAGCTTCCTGAGTTTTTGCTGCAATGAATGTTCTTTTTTCAACACGTGCTACGTCAGAAGGATCTGAGCGGAAAAGGTAGCTGTGAGGTTTTTTAGCCAATGGAGTAGCAAGACCAGCGTCTACACAAATTTTTACGAGACGGTCATACTCTGCTGCTGAACCATCACAAACAACAACCTGATCAGGTTCACACATCTTAACACATTCTTCAACCCAAGCCTTAATCTTGGCGTTTTTAATGTCATTAACTGTCATTCTAAGATCTCCTTAAAAAAAATCTAACTTAAACGCATTATAGTATTTTTGAGCCGTGAATTCAATGACAATAATTGCGATTTTGTCGTTAATTATTTTTTATTATTGGGCAAAATTGAGCAAAATACCGGGTAAAATTCTTGGAAATTCGGAGCTCATTTTCTTGTCAAACCGGCTCTTGCTGCAAGTCCTCCTTCGCTCCGCTCGTCCGGTCTTTCCGTGGCGATCCGGGCTAAGTTTTTCTCTAAAAACGCGCAGTTTCCTCATTTTTTTTGCATCTTTGCTTAACCGTTTTTTTTGCTTTTCCATGTCGCCTTAATTTGCTAAAATAATTCCACTTTTTTATTGAGGTTTTTTTATGGAACTAAAATGGGTTATTTTGGCACTTGCCGTCTTAATGTACGCGCTTGTAATCGTCTTTCAGGACAAAAAAGTGTGGTTTACGACATTTGCCGGAATTTTATGCATTGTGCTCGGAATGATTTTTCCGGGCGTTATTTTTGGTTCTGCAGAAGGACATGTTTCACGTCTTTTTGCTTTGACAAACGCTTTCGGTACCTTGATTAACTGGAACGTTCTTATGATTTATGTCGGCGCAATGACGATTGCGGCTCTTTTCTTGTATTCAAAAGTTCCTGCAAAAATTGCCGACTGGCTTGTTTCCATTGCGCCTTCGACAGGAGTTGCGATTGTCCTTATCCTTGCAATGACCGGAATTATTTCGATTTTTGTCGAAAACGTTGCGACTGTTCTTGTTATGGCTCCAATTGCGCTGAGTCTCTGCAAAAAATTAAAAATGAACCCGACAATGTTTATGGTCGGTCTCGCTGTTATGTCAAATCTCGAAGGAACAGCAACCCTTGTAGGCGATCCCCCGAGCATGATTTTTGCCGCGGTTGCAAATTACAATTTTAACGACTTTTTTATTCACGAAGGAAAACTTTCCATATTCTTTGTTGTTCAGACAGGACTTCTTGCAGGCTGTATTTTCTTCTATATGGTGTTTGCGCATTTAAAGGACAAATCTGCTGTTCAAAGCGAGCCTGTTCTCTCAGCCTTTCCTGCCGCTTTAATGCTTGTCATGATTTTCGGGCTTGCGGCTCTTTCTTTTGCAAGTTCTACCCTTGCAAAAATTGTTCCTGAATGCATAATGAACCTTTCTTCCGGGCTTTTTGTAATAATTTTGGCGGCAATAGGAGTTTTGTGGTATTCTGCAAAACAGAAAAAGACCAAAAGCGAAGTCTGGACTTTGATAAAGGAGCTTGACTGGGAAACAATTTTCTTTCTGATGGGAATTTTCGTTGTCGTTGGAGCAATCAGCGGAGTAGGGCTTTTAAAAGAATTTGCAAATTTTCTTGTTCACTTCTGCGGCGGAAGTAAATTTTTGGGCTTTGTTGTAATTCTTGCAGTGAGCATTTTGATTTCTGGATTTGTGGACAACGTTCCTTACATTATGGTTATGCTTCCTGTCGCTCAGCAGATGGGCGCCGGACTAGGAATGGGAGCCGACCTTTTTATGTTTGCACTGCTCGTTGGCTCTTGTCTTGGCGGAAACCTCACTCCTTTTGGAGCAAGCGCAAATGTTGTGGCCATGGGAATCGTCAAAAACGAAGGCTATCCAATGTCATTTGCAAAATGGCTAAAAGTCGGAGGAAGTTTTACAATTATTACAACAACAGCCTCGGCAGTCGTTCTTTGGCTTTTGTGGAGCTAAAAACTAAAAATCGCAAAAACGTGCAAAAACGGGATGCAGTTAAAAAAGCATCTCGTTTTTTTTATTTAAAACTTTGGAGCGAGATAGCTCTCAAACCGTCCTTCCGCAATTCGGTAACCCTCAGCCGCTTCGGGCCGCCTTTGGCGTTGCTCCAGCACGGGCTAAGTATTGCTTAAAAAAAATCTTTGGTTCTTTAGGTTAAATATTTAATTATTTAAACTTATTTCAAATTTTTATAAGTAAATCGGTTTACACTCAGAAAACATTTCTTTATACTTTATACATAAGTTACCGATTGTTCGGTAGTTTTTAAGGACTTGCGGCAATGCCTAAATTCAGACACGAGTTTAAATATTTTTCTCCTGAAATGGTTCTTTCTGCGATAGAACAGCGGATGGGAGCGTTGTTAAGCCTGGATAAAAATACTGGAGAAGCAGGCGAATATGCAATTCGAAGCATTTATTTTGATGATATTTACGGCACTTGCTTTTTAGAAAACGAAAACGGAACAGATCCTCGCGAAAAATTCAGAATTAGAATTTACAACTGTTCAAAAGAGCGTATTGCTTTGGAATTAAAGCAAAAAGTAAATGGAATGTGCCTTAAAACGTCGTGTCCTGTTCCGCTAAAAACCCTTGAACAAATTATGGCCGGCCAAATTCCAGATTTTACGGCCGAAACTCCATATCTATTAAAAAAATTGATTTCCCAGATGCATTTTCGTGCATTGAGGCCTGTTGTAATTGTTGCTTACGAGAGAGTTCCTTTTGTTTATCCGGACGGAAATGTTCGTGTAACTTTTGACAGGAACCTTCGCAGTTCAAGCAACATAGAAGATTTTTTTAATCCGCAGGCAGCGTTCAGACCGGTTCTACCGGTCGGAACTAATATGATGGAAGTAAAATTCGACGAATTTTTGCCGGATTTTATAAACGAGGCGTGTCAGACGAGCCTTTTGCAATGGACGAGTTTTTCAAAATTCTACCTTTGCAGAAAATTTGACATTAACGGAATGGCTTAAAATTTTTAAAATTATAAAAACATAAAAAAGGACGGTAGCTTTTATGGGATTTAAGGATATTTTCAAAAAATCATTCATTCAGGGATTTACAAGATACGATGCGACTCCGGAAAACATCATCATAGTTTTTTTGATTGCGTCTGTTTTTGCGCTTTATATTTTCTTCGCTTACAGGCTTTTGACGCGCCGAACCTTTTATTCAAAGTCGTTTAACATTGCGCTTCCTGCTCTTGTATTGATTACTGCCGGTGTAATTTTGACGATTCAGTCGAGCGTTGTAATTTCTTTAGGTATGGTCGGCGCTCTTTCTATTGTCCGCTTTAGAACTGCAATAAAAGATCCAATGGATTTGGTTTTTCTGTTTTGGGCGATTTCTACAGGAATTATCTGTGGCGCAGGTCTTGCTCAAATTTCGTGCGTGCTTGCGTTTATTTTGACAGTTGCTCTTTTTGTTTTGGACAGGCTTCCTGTTGCAAAAGCTCCAAAAATTTTAATGGTAAGCGGCAATAGTTACGAACTCGAAAAAAGCATAATGGCGCTAGTTCAAAAATATTGCAAAACTTTTGCAGTAAAAAGCCGCGCTCTTTCTAATGGAAAAATCAACCTTGTTGTAGAAATCCGCGCTTCTGACGATTCTGCTCTTTTACAGGAAGTTGCCGCTCTCGAAAATGTTGTTTCTTCAACAATTCTTGCGCACGACGGCGAAGTAACTTACTAGATTTATCTGAAAAAAAAGAAAATATGAGCGTTTTTAATGGAATAAAAAGATATTCGGCTGGCTTTGTTTTTTTATTTGTTCTGCTTTCGTTTGGCTGTGTTTTAGCATTTTTGCTTTCTTCTGAACGGGAAGTTACTTTTGAAAGTTGCAAAAAACTTGGTCTTCCGATACTCGAGCTTTCTACAAACAAAAAGAAAGAAATTACAAGCAAAGAAGATTATGTAAAAGGCGAATTTACTTTAACGGATCCTTCTGTCGTTCTTACAGGAAAATGCAAGGTTCGTGGACACGGAAATTCAACCTGGAAAACAACTTTTACAAATAAAAAACCGTATCTTTTAAAACTTGACCGTGAGGCAAATCTTTTGGGAATGCCGGGCGCCCGAAAATGGATTTTGATGGCAAACTCCTGCGACCGCTCAATGCTGCGAAATTTTTATGCCGAGCATCTTACTCACAATGTCTGGGACAAAATGCGGTGGAATCCGCAGTCAAAATTTATAACCCTCTTTATAAATGGCAAATACCGCGGACTTTATTCGGTTACGGAAAAAGTTGAAGTTGAAAAAAGCCGCGTTGAATTCGAGGGTGAAGGTTTTCTTGCCGAAATCGACAGCCACGGCGGCCGTCCATATTCTTTTTCAAGCCCGACAGGCTTAAGGTTTCATATCCGCTCTCCCAAGTCAACCGAAGAAAACTACAAAAAATGGGCGGAAAAAATAAACGAACTCGAAAATATTCTTTATAGCGAAAACTGGTTAAAAGAAGACGGGTACAAAAAATATTTTGATATGGATTCGTTTGTTGACTGGTATCTTCTTTCTGAGTTTTCGAAAAATTATGATGCAAAGTTCTATAACTCGGTCTTTATGAATTATGACTACAGTCAGGACAAACTTTTTATGGGGCCTGCCTGGGATCATGATATTGCGTTTGGAAACAGCGGCGAAAGTTCTACAGGAAGCAATTCTTATAACTCTCTCGTAAGCAACAGCGCGTGGATTCAAATGTTCAAGGTTTTTGATTTTTCTAAAAATTCGACAATGCCGTCCAACGAAGAAGGTTTTTTGATAAATCAGTCGTCTTGGTATCATCGCCTTTTTAACGATGCAGATTTTGTAAATGCGGTAGAAAAACGTTGGCTCGAAACCCGGCTTGAATTAAAATCTTCGATTGACTGGCTCAAGGAGCAGGGCGAGCTTTTAAATTCTGCCGGAGAATTAAACGACAGCGTATGGCACATAATTGGAAGCGCGATCTGGCCACGTGCGCCCGGATACCGCGACAGAAAAACTTATAAAAGCGAAGTAAAATATCTTACGGACTGGTGCGAGCAGCGCTTTGAGTGGATGGACAGTATTTTTTACCAGAAAAAGTTTGCAAATAACTAGAATTATGCCGTCAAATCGAGAAGTTGTCCTGTCTGAGGCTGCACTCCTGCAAGTCCGTAGCCTGTCATATGGGATTTTTCGATTTCGTTTTGAATCTGCGACTGATAATTTTGAATAAGGCTTTCCATTTGGCCATCGCTCAAATTTAAATTGTCGGAAAATTCTGCTTTTGGCTGGCTTTTCATGGAGATAAGCTGGTTTAAAAGAGAGTTTAAAATCTGAATTTTGCTTACAGAAACGCCGTGTTCTGGGATTGAAGAAGCAACTCCAGAAATATGGTCAAATTGAGAATAAATAACGGAAGCAGGATTTACAGGAACATAGAGTTTTCCTGAGCTGCCGCTTAAAATTCTGCCGTATGAATAAGCATTTAATGAAATAGAATTGACCATAACTCAACCTCTAGTAAATTTTCGGAAAAATAAAAATTTAGTTTAGAGGCTGATATATTTTTTCTGGCATTTTGTGCAAATGTCAGAAAAAAGACGTGGATTTTTTAGCGTTTTTTTCCTAGAACGTTGTCAACTTCTTCCTGAGTTACAGAAATCTGTTCAATTTTTAATCTGTCCGAAAACAATTTGCTGTTTTTTTCAAAATTTTCCAAGATTTGAGATGACTTAAATTTTGGTTTTCTTATATTTTTTATTTTAGAACGTTCTGCCTGTAAAAGTCTGTTTAGTTCGTCCTGAGAAATAAAAGTTTCGCTCATAATTTTGCGCTCCCGTAAAAAGTCAAGATTAAAACTTCAGTTTTAGTCAAATTGCTTTGACCATGTATTTAAAAGCGATTCCATCGTAAGATTTTTTTTGTCGCTGTCTGTTTTTATTGCATTGTTCAAATAAGGAAAAATTACGCGCTCTTTTATGCTTTGCCATCGTGGCGGAAAAGCCTGTGGCGCTGCAATTTTTTCTTCTGCCGGCAAGTTTCCGAGCAAATTTCTGTAAAAAGTTGGGAAAATGCGCTCGTTTACACCTTTTATTGTCGAAAAGCCAGACACAATTCCAAAAGTCGCCGTGTCCAGATGCATTTTTGCAGAGCGTTCTAGCAAAAGCTTTTGATTTTTTTCTTGGAAAAACCAGCGGATAAAATTTTCAGCCTGCCTTGGATTTTTTGCGTGTTTGTAAACTGCCATAGAAACAATATCGTCTTTTGCAGGAATAAAGCCGTTTATCGAAAGCCATCGGAAATCAATTTCGCCAAGCTGTTCAAAAGAAATTTTAAAAAGTTCGTTGCTCGTTATGTAGCTAAAAAGCGTTCTGCCTTCGGCAATTTGTCTGTATTTTGGTGTGTAGAGGTATTTGAATTCAAAATCTTGCTCTGCCGTTGTGCTTGAGTTTTTTTCTTTAGTCCAGGCTCTGATATATTCAACTGCTTCTGAAAGTTTTTTTTCGTCCCAGATAAAACCGTTTCCTTTTTGCTTGAAACATGGACCGAATTTTTTAGCGACTTCGTACAAAAATTCATCGTCCCAGGAAGGGGCAAAACCCATTTTTGTATAGAAACCTTTTTTGTTCACTGCATTAAAGTCTCCGGCAAGTTCTTTTATCTGCTCAAGAGAAAGCGAATATTGATTTGGAATTTTATCTTCGTTTTTGGAAGAAAAGACAAAAAGCGGAAGGTTAAAACTGACAGGAAGAAGATATTGGCTGTCAAAAACTTTGCCGTATTCAACGAGAGGCGCGTAAAGTGTAGAAATATCGATGCTGTCTTTGCTTAAAAGTGAATCGAGAGGCCTAAAAAGTTTGCGTGTGCTGTCGTTTTTGAGCCATGAGCCTGCGATTAAATCCGGTTTTTCTTCATCTTTTGCAGGGGGAAGTGAACTTGCGAGACGTTTTTTGTAAACTATTACAGCTTTTGTCTTGTCTTGAATCGAATTAAAAAGTTCACTGTAAGAAACAAATTCTTCGCGGTCAGTCCAAATTATAAAAGTGTCTGGCGAATTGTCTTGTATCTTGCATCCAAAAAAAAGTCCGCAAAAAATAAAAATCGCCGCAAAAAAATAAGTCCTCAAAAATCCAGTCATTATTTGAGTATACCGCATTTTTTTATATTTATAAATATTCAAGAATAGAAAAAAATCAACGATTTAACAAAGCGGCATATTTTTTATAAACCGTATGACAGGCTGACGGCGCAATTTTAAGATTGTGAGCAGATTGCCGCCAAATAAAAAAGACGCCAGATTTTCTGACGTCTTTTTGAGTTTTTATAAAATTGATTTACATATTGTCGGCGCATTCGTAAATAGCTTTATATACTGTTTCAACCTGTTCTTTTTCAAGGCTGGAGAATGCGACTCTGAGTGTTTCTGAATCAATTGCAACTGTTCCAATCTGTTTTTCGTGCAGAATTTTCTGGCGCAGCTGTTCAGCATCGACTTTTGTATGAAAACTCATAAAATATCCTGAATTGAACGGCAGGGCTTCAAGATTTTTGCTTGTATGCGATGTCACGAATTTTTTTACTTCTTCATAGCGTTCTTCGAGAAGTTTTCGAAAATTCTTTTTCTGAATTTCGAGCGCTGGATCGCTGAATGCACGCAGAGCAAGGCTTTGGCTTGGTGTTGACGAGCAGCTTACGGAAGAACGGATCAAACCCATAAGTTTTTTTTCGAGCGCAGCGTAGTGTCCGTCTGTTAAGCCTTTTCCTCCAAATGTTAAAAATCCTGTGCGGAATCCCCAGACAAAGTCTTCTTTTGTTGGTCCGTCGATTTTTACAGCAAGAACATTTTCGTGCAAGTCTGCAAATTCTGCAAAAAGAGACTGCGGATAAATGTCGTTTTCGTAGTTTAGTCCAAAATATGCATCATCGTCCCAAATAAGAACTTTTGCGCCTTTTTCTGCAATATCGCGGATTATTTTTACAATCTGAGCTGCTTCTGCGTTTGTAGGTGAATAGCCGCTTGGATTTTGCGGAAAGTTTAAAAGTAAGCGGACAAAGCCTGTTTCTGCTTCTTTTTCTACTGCTTTTTTGAACGAGTCAAGGTCGAATCCATCGCCTGAAAAAAGATTGAATGTGTGGAGCTGTGAATTTCTGCGTGTTTCTACAATGAGCGCATAATTGTCCCAGCTTGGGTTTGGCGAAAGAAGAGGTTTGTCTTCGTCAAGAAAAAGGTCTGCAAGATAGGAAATGCCTGCTGTTAGTCCTGGAACTACAACTGGCATGGAAATTGATTTTCCTTTGAGCCCTGGATTTTTTTTGTAGATTAAATCTTTCCAAAGTGCACGAAGCTCCGGATTGCCAGCGGTCGGCATATACGAAACCAATTCTCCGGCAGAAAGCTCTGGCGCATATTTATGCACAGCTTCGAGAATTGCCGGTTTTCCGCCTGTTAGCGTTGTTCCGATTGTTGCATTTGCAACTTTTCCGAATTTTTTTGCTTCTCCTCCCTGAGCAATAATGCCTTTCGGGAAGAAAATCCGTAATCCTAAGTCTGAAAGCAACTCGCCTGGAGTTGTGTTTTTAAGAACATTGTTCAATTCTTGTGCTAAAGGGTTCAACATGATAAAGTATATTATCGCTATAAAGTACGTGCGTCAATTGGATATGCATAAAAACTGCATAAATATACAATTTTCAGGCTATAAAATGGATAAAAATAATATAAATTCAACTTTAACTGGTTTTGAAGATACGGAATTTAACGGACAAGGTGGCAACGGCGAAAGTATTCAGGATTCGGTAATTTTTGAAAACTGCCGTAAGATTTTGGAAGAGTGCCGGACAGAAGCCGCAAAACGGCTTGTTGGGCAGGGACAGGTAATTGATGCAATCCTTACTGCAATAATTACAGGCGGACATATTCTTTTGGAAGGTGTTCCTGGTCTTGCAAAAACACTTGCCGTAAAAACTTTTGCTGAACTTTCTGGGCTTGATTTTAAGCGCATTCAGTTTACTCCGGATCTTTTGCCTGCGGATGTAAGCGGAACTTTGATTTACGAACAGAACACTGGAAATTTTTCTGTCAGAAAAGGTCCTGTTTTTACAAACATTGTGCTTGCCGATGAAATTAACCGCGCTCCTGCAAAAGTTCAGTCGGCGTTGCTTGAAGCTATGGCGGAAAAACAGGTTACGATTGGTGAAAAAACTTACCCTCTTCCTCAGCCATTTTTAGTTCTTGCAACTCAAAACCCGATTGAGCAGGAAGGAACTTATAATTTGCCGGAAGCTGAACTTGACCGTTTTTTGCTAAAAGTTCTGGTTTCTTATCCGACTCCTCAGGAAGAAATTCAAATCGTAAAAACTGCCGGAAAAGCGGGAGAAGTCGCCGTAAAAAAAGTGCTTTCCGCTCAAAAAATAAAAGACTTGCAGTCGGCTTTTGAAAAAGTTGTCTGCGCTGACAAAATTATCGAGTATATGGTAAACATTGTTTCGGTAACGCGCAGCCTTAATACTGGACGGCGCACTGACTTTTCAAAATATATTTCTTTTGGCGCTTCGCCTCGTTCTGGAATTGCTCTTTTGCAGTGTTCAAAAGTAAAAGCCTTGTTTGCCGGACGTTCTTTTGTTTTGCCGGAAGACGTAAAAAATGCCGCCTGCGAAGTTTTAAGGCACAGGCTTGTTCTTTCTTACGAAGCTGCCGCCGATGGAATAACTGCCGACGAAATTATTTCAAAAATCTTGACGTTTGTTCCTGTTCCATAGTTGAATTTTTTAAGGCTGTCCGATGCTGAAAATTTTTGACGAAAATTCAAACAGACTTGTACAGAAAGCTTCTCTTTTAAAATTGTCTGCAAAAACTCTTGCCGACAATCTGCGTCTTGGCGGTTTTAAGTCGCTTTACCGTGGTCAAGGAATTGATTTTTACGGAGTTCGCGAATACAACGCCGGAGATAACGTTCGTTCAATTGACTGGAACGTTACAGCAAGAATGGGACATCCTTTTGTAAAATTATACGAAGAAGACCGTGAGCTTCAGGTGTTTTTTGTTTTGGACCGTTCTCTTTCGATGTTTTCTGGAACAAATAAAAAAACTCGGATTCAGGTTGCTTCGGAAGCTGCCGCGCTCTTGGTTCTTGCCTGTTTGCAAAATAATTCTTCGATTGGGGCTGTTTTTTTTGACGGAAAAATAAGATTCAGCACAAAGGCAAAAACTGGGCGGGATCAGGCAATGATGATTTTGAGCAGGCTTGATGAAGCGGAGGAAAAAATTGAAAGAGGTTCTGTTCTTGGATCTGCGCTAAAAGGTGCCCATAAACTTTTAAAAAAACGTTCTCTGGTTTTTGTAATTTCGGATTTCCGTTCATCTCTTTGGCAGGAAAACCTTGCAAGGCTTGCAGAAAAAAATGACGTTGTCGCAATGCGGATTACGGATTCTTTGGACAGCGAATTACCAGAAATCGGAACAGCTTTTTTTTCTGACATTGAAAGCGGTGTTACAAGAAAATTTCCGACATCTTTAAAAGCCTTTAAAAATGCCTGGCTTGAAGACAATCGCCGCCGTCTAGACAGCTGGAAAGAATTCTGTCTGAGGCACGGAGCAAGCCCTGTAATTTTATCGACTGCGGATGACCCTGCCTATGTTTTGAATAAGTTTTTTTGCAGCCGGAGAGAAAGATGAAAAAAGTTTTTCTTTTGCTGTTTTGTTTTGTTTTGTCCGGCTCATTTTGCTTTGCCCAGAATCTTGTTTCAAAAAATTCAAGTTCAAACGGCGCGGTGCAGATTCTTATGCCGAAAAATATTTATGTTGGCGACAGATGTGAATTAAAATATGTTTTTCATACCGATGTTGATCTTTTTGAAAATAAAATTTCCGGAACTGACATAAAAACTCTCGATCTTTTGACTGGCTGGCCTGTTTTTAATAAAATGTCGGAAAAATGTCTGGTTTATCGGGTCGTTTTGGAGCACATCGGTTTTGAATACACGCTCACAGTTTTTTTTATTCCGTGGCAGACTGGCGTAATTGATTTTTCTTCATTCGATTTGGCGAATCTGGTTCGCGCTTCGCAAAAAAAAGAACGCTCCGTTGCGGCTTTTCCTGTAGATTTTGCCCCTGTTTCTGTAAATTCACTTGCCGAAAAAATCGGGGCTGTTTCTCTTAGGCCTCCGGCAGGTCCTCTCGTTGTTCCAGGAACTTCTTTTTTATTGATTATTCTTGCGGCAATTTTTTTGGTTTGTGCTGGAATTGCCGTATTTTTTATTTTTAAACTGCCGTATTTTTTAGCGTTTTTTATTCTTGCTGAAGAACAGCGAAAAATCAAAAAACTTTATAAAAATTCGCAAAGGCAGTTGAACAAGCTTCTCAAAGAAAAAAAAGATGATGAAGAATTTTGCTCTCAGCTTACGCTTACCGTCAGAAAATATCTGTGCGGCCGGTTTGACGAATGTTTTTTGTCAATGACATGTGAACATTTTTACGAAAAATTTGAAAAAATAGCCTGCGGTTCACTTTCAGAAGCGCAAAGTTCTGCTGTGAGCGACATTGTGGAAGTTTTTGGAAGATGTGATTATATTCGCTTTGCAAAAGGTTCTGTCGATTCGTTTAAAAAGCCAGCTTCTCTTTACGAAGCGGTGCTTGCTGACGGAGAACGCGAAATTCTTGTAAACCGCTGTCTTAGCGCCATAAATTTTTTTACTTTTGAACTGGAGAATGAATCAAATGATAAGAATGCCAGTGTTTGAAAACCCGACTGCTTTTTTATTTTTGGCGGCGGTTCCTGCTCTTTTTATTCTCCGCCAGCTTAAAATTTTCAAAAAAATTTCTTTTCCAGTTGTTTTTGCGGATTGGAAAGGAAAAAGTTTTGTCTGGAAAGGAAAAGTTTCTGTTTTTTTTAACGCGCTTTCTGTTTTTTTGTGCGCGGCAGGTTATGCAAGCCTTGTCTGTGCTTTTGCCGACCCTGTAATTCAAAAACAGGAAAAAATTTATACTTCTAAGGGCGCAGATATTCTTTTTGTGCTTGATACGAGCCCTTCAATGTCAGCCCGCGATATTGCAAATATGACCCGTCTTGACGCTGCAAAACAGGGAATCCGCACTCTTGTAAACAACAACAGAGGCGCCGCTTTTGGACTTGTTGCCATGGCAAGCGAGGCCGCTGCGATTGTTCCGCCGACTGTTGACCATGAGCTTTTTTTGCGCCGTCTGGATTCTCTTGTTACAGGCGGGCTGGGAGAAGGAACTGCTCTTGGAATCGGTTTAAGCAGTGCCGTTTACCATCTTATAGCTTCTTCTGCTCCAAAAAAATGCGTTGTTTTAATAACCGACGGTGAAAATAACGCAGGTTCAATTCATCCTGACACAGCGGCAAATCTTGCTGCCCAAAATGGAATTACAGTCTACGCTTTTGGAATAGGAACAAAAGGAACAGTTCCAATTGAATATGTTGATCCAAAAACTGGCAAAGTTCATTCCGGCTATTACGATTCTGAATTTGATTCGTCTTCTCTTGAGGAAATTGCTCTTGTCGGCGGCGGAACGTATTTTGGAATAGAATCGACTGCCTCTTTTGCGGAGGCTCTTAATTCTGTCAGCCGGAAACAGAATGTTTTGCAGGCTTTTCACTATAAATCTTCAAACAGGCAGCTTTATTCATATTTTTTGATTTTTTCAGCGATTGTTTTTTTTGCAGCGTGGTTTATCCGCCGAATTTTATTGAAAGAAATTTAAAACTTAATCGAGGAGTTTTATGCTGGACATTCAAAGACCGTACGCTTTTTTTATTTTGTTGATTTTATTTGTTTTCTCCGCTTATGATTTGTTCCGCTACAAAAAAGTGGCAAAAAGTTTGGGTGTTGCAAATTTGATGAATAATTTCCAAAAAAATAAATCTTTCCGCCGTTTTAAAATTTCGATAATTTTGCGGACTATTCTGCGTTTTTTTGCCTGTGCATTTGCAGTTTTTGCTTTTGCAGGAATTTTCTGGGGAACAAACTCTGTCGCAGTTCAAAAAACTGGAGATGCGGTTGCCTTTGTTTTTGATATTTCCTGGAGCATGAATGCAAAAGACGCTCCTGGAGGTTTGACGAGACTTGAAGCGTCAAAACAATATGCCTGGAAACTTCTTGAAAAAATGAATGGAACATCTGTGAGCGTGGTTCTTGCAAAAGGCGATGGAATTATTGCCGTTCCTTTGACAGATGACAGGACAAGCGTTGATTCTATTTTAGAAAGCCTTTCTCCAACTTTAATGACGGCTGCCGGTTCTTCAATCGGAAAAGGAATTTCTTCTGCAATGCAGTCTTTTCCAAAAAATATGAGTCAGAACGCTCATGTCTGGGTTTTTACTGACGGAGATGAAACTGACGGCTCACTGTCATTTGCTCTTGACGATGCTGCAAGGTTTGGAATCCCTGTTACTTTGGTTGGTTTTGGAACTGCGCGTCCAGTTGAAATTCTTGCAGGAGATGGCGCTACAAAAGTAAAAACTTTTTTAAATGCTGAAAAAATGATAGATGCCGCTTCTGCTGCCAATAAAAAATCACTTTTGCCACGGCACCGTCTTAGTCCAGACAATTCGATTTCTTATGTTGCTGCCGATTCTGAAGGTTCTGCCTACGTTTTGCTAAATCAGCTTTCTGGAAAAAAAATGTCTGGAGAGTCTTTTGAAATTCAAAAGATTTCGCATCACAAGCTGTTTATTTTTCTGTCGATTGTATTTTTTATTTTTTCCTTTATAGTTTCCGAGCTTGATTTGAATTTTCTTTTTGGTTCTAAATCGTCAAAAAAAACGGCTGTTCTTGCGGTTTTTGCGGTTCTTCCGTTTTTTACCTCTTGTAAGTCCGAAAAATTTTCAGTTTTGAACGGAGTTTTTAACTGGTATCAAAAAAAATATCAGACGGCGACGGCGAATTTTTTGCGTTCGTATAACAATTCAAAACTTTCAGAAGATAAAATTCTTGCAGAGTATTGCGCTTACAATCTTGCTTCAACATACATCATGCAGGACGAGCTCGATGCCGCTTTAATCAGGCTTGAACAGGTTTCGCCAGAAGCAGATGAAAAACTCAAGAGTTCAGCTTTTTATAATGCCGGAATTATTGCAAACCGCCGCGGAGATTTTTCGCTTGCAAGGGAATATTTTAAAAAAGCGGTTCTTGCGGATTCTTCAAATTTGAATGCAAAAATCAACCTGGAATTTATTCAGCAGCAGCTGGAGACTCGAAATTCAAAGTCGGCAGAAAAAGAAATGACTTCTGTCAATGTTGAAAAAAACAATAATTCAATGGAAAATGCCGTTTTTAATCTTATTCAGCAGGAGGAAAAAGAACGATGGCAAAAACTTCAGTCAAACAAAAAAGATTCGTCAGTCGTGGATTATTAGTTTTTGTATTTTTTTTGATTTTTGCCTCTCTTTATGCAAAAACTCCGTCACCTGCTTTTATCCGCACATTAAAAGTAAAGCCGGACAATTCGTCGATTTTTACAGTATACGAAAACGGTTTTACGCTGAAAATTCCTGAAGTTGAGCCTTCTAACGTTCAGACCGATTTGCCGCAATTGCCGGAAGGAGTCCAGCTTGTTTCTTCAAAAAAAGAAGAATTTATTGGAGAAACAGGAATTCGTGGAACTGCTGTTCACCTTTGGTTTTCTTTTAAGAATACAGGTCCTGTTAGGCTTCCGCCTTTAATCGTAATTATTGGTTTTAGAACTTATTATATTCCGTTTGATGATATAACTGTTTTTGAAAATCCAGATTTGATAAATCCTCAGGCTTTTGTTGAATTTGTTTCCGGGGCAAAATTTGACAGAATTCTTGGAGATTCGAAAAAATTTACTGCAAGGGCAGGAGAAGAAATTATTTTTGAATTGAATTTGAAGTATTTTTCTCAGATAATTTCCTTTGACTGGAAATTGCCGAAAAATTCAATTTTTGAAGAAATAGAAACTTCTGAATATGTTAGTGGAAAATCTGTCGGAAGAAATTTTTCGGACAAAAGCCTTCCTGTCGCAAAATTCCGGTGGAAGCCGCTTGTTGAAGGAGAATACGATTTGCCGGAATTTGCTTTGACTGCGATTGCTTACAATGGAAGCCAGCGCACTGTAAAAATTCCGAATGTAGTTTTAACGGTTTTGCCGGCTTCTCTAAAAGTTGAAAACTCTGAAAACAAAATAATCGACAAAAAACTATTTAATTCGGCATTTTCTGAGCCAAAAAACACTGCTGGCGGTTTTACAAAAAAGAAAATTGGAATTGAAGATTGCAAAAAAATTGTGGAATTGCGCAGTTTTGAACGAAATTCTTTGTTTTCTGGAAAAGAAAAATTGGAACGCGAACAGCTTGAAAAGAAGTTTTCGCTTTCAAATAACGAAAATGAAATAAAAAAGCCTTTTGTAGAATTATTTGCTGTGTGCGGAATAGTTTTGCTGGTTTTGATGGTGATTTTTATTGTTTTAAAACGAAAAAGAATTGCAATTATGCTTGCGTTCTGCATGATTTTGGCATTTGTTGTGAGTTTTTATAAAGGAACTCAAGTTTTTAAAAAATATGGAATTTTTGCTGGAGGAAGCATAAGTCCTGTGCCGGAAGAAACAAGTTCTGGCGTTCAGAATTTTTACGGTGGAATCCGTGTAAGAATTTTAGAAAAAACAAGCGATTATTTTTATATAGAATCGTCGGAAATAAACGGCTGGGTAAAAAAAGAGCTTGTCTTTGAAATAAAATAATTTACTGAAAAGCGGCAAGGATAGGAGTGGCGGCGTAGGCCGTTGCGGAACTTTGTGGAGCAATGAAGGCGAACGCCGGAACCACGGATAGCCTGATTTTTGCTATGCAAAAAGCCGCCCGATAAAAATTTATTGGAGGAAAAAATGGATTTTGGTGATATTTTGACACAATGGGCGGAAACTCAAAAAAAAGAAAAATCTGCTGCAAAAAGGCCTGCGGTTCAGGTTAGCCATAAAAAAGCAAATGCGCCGACTCCCGAAGAAAAAAAACTTGCCGCTCAAAAAAGCAAAAAAACTTTGGAAGGCCGGATGCTTGCGGATTCAAAAAAAACAGTTAATCCAATGGAACTTTGGCTGCGCCGTTATGGAACTGTTGATAAAGACTGTTTGAACGAAGAAAGCGAAGAAGCGTCAAAAATGGAAAATCGCAATTACTTAAAATCTATGCGTCCTGAAGCAAGAATTGATCTGCATGGCTTTACCCGGGACGAAGCCTGGGCAAAGCTTGAAGCTTTTGTAAACGATTGCCTTAGGCGCGGAATAAAAAAGATTGAAATTGTTCACGGAAAGGGAATCCACAGCCACGGAACGGATCCTGTTTTGGGCGCAATGGTGCGGACTTTTATTGAGCAGAATAAACATTTGGGTGTGAGCGGACACAACGACAGAAATCATGGCGGTTCTGGAGCAACCTGGGCTTTGTTAAAGTAAGTTTTAAAAAACTGTTTTTACTTGTAACTGTGGGGAATTTTGATTATTTTAATTGCAGAACGTTTTATAATAAAAGAAGTAAAAACTTAAGGAAGTAGTATTGGAAGATTTATACGCAGCATTGGGAGTTTCTAAAGATGCGTCTCAGGACGAAATAAAGTCGGCTTACAGAAAACTTGCTATGAAATATCATCCTGACCGGAATCCAGGTAATAAAGAAGCCGAAGAAAAATTCAAGAATATAAGCGCTGCTTACGATGTTTTAGGTGATGAAACTAAGCGCCGTAATTATGACAGTTTTAGTGCTTTTGGTGCTCAGTCTCAGCAGTCGTATAATCAGCAATACAATCCTTGGGGGCAGCAAAGTTCTTATGGCGGTCAGTCTTATCAGGACGATCCGTTTTGGCAGTGGGCGCAATATGGCTGGAAAAACGAGAATTCGCAAAACGGTCAAAACCGCACATATTATTATAAATATGAAGAAAAAAAATACACTCGCGCCGAATGGTTCGGGCAACTTTTGAAAAATGCGGCAATTTTGCTTTTGAGCATGTATTTTATGAGATTTAGTTTTTTTATAATTCCTATTGGTCCTATTTTATGTATTGCAGGAATCGTAAAGGGGCTTTCTGGAATGACAAAAAGCCTTAAAGGAATTTTTGCGAGAAAGACAAAATAAAAAATAGCTTTGTAGATTTAGATTTACAGAATAGAAAAAAAAGGCCATTGAGCGGTTAAAAACCGAAATGACCTTTTTTTTGCAATCGACAGTTTTGACTAGCGTTCGCGGAAAATTATGCGTCCGCGGTTCAGGTCGTATGGAGAGAGTGCAACTTTTACGCTGTCTCCTGGAACAATCTTAATGTAGTGTTTGCGCATTTTGCCTGAAAGATGTGCCATGATGATATGTCCGCCGTTTTTAAGCTCAACGCGGAACATTGTGTTTGGCAGCGCCTCTTTTACAATTCCTTCAACTTCTATAGCTTCTTCTTTAGCCACATTTCCTCCAAAAAAAGTTTGCCTTTTTGTTAGTTCTTTATTATATTTATTATCTACTTATAAAAAATCTTGTCAACGGGAGACGGATATGGAAAAAACATTTGTTGAAAAAATGAAAGAAAAATTAATTGAGCAGAAAAATACGATTCTTGGATCTCTTGCTGCACAAAATGAAGATTACAAAAAAATTGTCGAAGGCGGAGAGTCTGGAGATGAAGTTGATGTTGCTTCTGATGTTGTAGATGGTCGTTTGCTTGAATCGCTTGGCGCTCAGGATTCAAACCGCCTGCAAATGATAAATAATGCGCTTGATCGCATTAAACAGGGAACTTATGGCCGTTGCCTAGTTTGTAAGAAAGAAATTCCTGAAGAAAGACTCGAAGCGATTCCTTACGCTTTTATGTGCATTAACTGTCAGAGCCGCAACGAAAGACAGAATCGCTAAATCTTATATGTGATTATATTTTTATTTTTCGGGTATGCAAGCTCTGTGTACCCGATTTTTTTTGCAAGAGCAACAGCTTCTTCAAATGCGCAATCTAGCGTTTCGGCGGCATGCGAATCCGAGTTGACCATTATCGGGACGTTTTGTTCGTGCAAAAGCGTTAAAAAATATTCTGACGGGTATGGAAGTGTTAAAAATCCGCGGCTTATTGCGCCTGTATTTATTTCGCAGATAACTCCAGCATGGCTTATGGATTTTGCAGTTTCTTTAAGTTCGTTTTTGTACCAGCCTTCATTTTCGTTAAAAAATGGATTTTTCTGGTTGAATTTGCGGACTAAGTCTGCGTGGCCGATTACCGAAAAATTACATTCCGAAAGCATTTTTCGCTCTGATTTAAAATAATGGCAGATCATTTTTTTTGCATTGCCTGAGTAAACGTTTTTTATTCCTTCAAAAAGTTTTTCTGCGCTCCAGTCGACAGGCATGGTTTTTTCTGGAGAGTTTTCACCATTGTACAGATAATGAATAGAACCGATTAAAAAGTCGGGAGAAAATTTTTTATAAGCGTCAAAATCCGGTTTGCAAAAAGGCGGAATATAGTCTGCTTCAAAACCACAGAAAATTTCTATTTGATCCGCATATTTTTGTTTTAGAGAGTTGATTTCTTGAGTGTATTTTTCAAATTCATCTTTTTTTATGCTGTCGCCAAAAGAAAACGGCCAGGTTGAATGGCTCGAAAAACCTAAAATCTTAAAACCTTTTTTTATGGCAGAAATGACATTTTCTTCCGGTGTGTTTTTTCCGTCGCAAAATGTGGAATGTGTGTGAAAATTTACTTTTAATGGCTTTGAATCTTTTCTTAAATCAAAAAAATCTTTCATTTTTTTACTGCCTGTTCTTCTCTTATGAATTTTGCTACAAGTTTTTTAAAGCGGACATATTCATGCTTAAATTCTTCCAGATTGAATCTGCAGCTTGCGATGTCATTTGTTTTTGCCGTAAGATTTAGTCTGGAAGCGTATTCTGCAAGCAATTTTGCGCTTACCGTGCCAGAACTGCCTTTTAGAGAATGACCCAGTGCGCGTAATTTTTCAAAATCTTTTGCTTCAACAGCCATTTCCGCTTCTTTTAAAAGTCGGTTTGTCTGTTTTGCAAAAATTTTTAATACTTCGATTGCAGACGCAATATCACCGCCTGTAGTGTCCAAAAAATCTTCTTTGTCCCATGCCGTTTTTTTTGCAGAAATTTCTGGTTCGAGGGTTGTTACAGATTTTAAAACAGGCAAATCTATAATTGGAATCCAATTTTCGAGAATAGTGCGGATTGTGTTGCTTTTGAACGGCTTTACAAGAATGTCGTTTATGCCACTTTTTTTGTATGTTTCAAAATCGTTTGAGTCGTTATTTGCCGTACACGCGATGATAATTCCTTTGTAGCCGGATTTTCGGAGTTCGATAGTGGCTTCAACTCCATTTTTTACAGGCATTTGAATGTCCATAAAAATTATTTCAATGTTTGGATTTTGTTTAATCTGTTCAACTGCCTGCTGCCCGTCTTCTGCTAAAAAAACATCTGCTCCAAAATTCCGCAAAAAAGTTTCGATTAACTTGCTGTTTACAGGATGGTCTTCTGCAACGAGAACTCTTTTGTTTTTTGCAACAGATGAATCATCAACCGGATCAAGAGTCATAATCATGTCGTCGTTTGCAAGTTCCAGTTCAACAATGTTGTTATTTTTTTTGACTGTACTTTCCTTTAAAAGCTCAAATACTTTTCTTCGCTTTAATGGCTTGTAAAGGTATCCTTCAAACCAGTTGAGCATTTTCATTTTTGCTTCGCCTTTCATTTGGCCTTCTGGTACAAGAAGGTAAAGTTTTGGCGTGTTTTTTATTTTTTTTTCATTGTGAATTTCGCTTGCTAAATGCCAGCCGTCCATTGCTGGCATGATCATATCGATAAAAACGAGATTAAATGGATTTTTTTGAGCTTCTGCGTTTAAAATAAGTTGAATTGTGTTTTGAGGTTGTGTTGTCGATTCAATATTAAAGATTCCTGCGGCATTTAGAATTTTTATAAGTGAATTTGATGCTTTTTGGTTGTCGTCAATTATTAAGATTTTAGATTTTTTTTGAGAGGAAACTGTTTCTCTTTGTTCAAAATTTTCAAATCCAGGATTTTTTACAATTGGCAGTGTAAACCAAAAAATTGACCCCTCGTCTTTGTTTGGCTTTACGCCGATTCTGCCATTCATTAAATGTACAAGATTTTTGCTGATTGAAAGTCCGAGTCCTGTTCCGCCGAATTTGCGGTAAGTAGAAATATCACCCTGGTAGTAATTTGTAAAGATTTTTTCTTTTTGTTCTTTTTTTATGCCGATTCCAGTATCTTTTATCGTGAATAAAATATTTTTTGCCGCTTTTTTTAGTTCAAGATGAATATAGCCGTGATTTGTGAATTTTACAGCATTTTTTAAAAGATTTAAGATTATCTGCTGAATTCTGACAGGATCGCCGCAAATTATCGAAGGAATTGAAAAATCAATGTCCGTAATAATTTCAAGTCCGCGGTTAAACGCTTCGATGCTGATTAAATCTACGACCTGCTCCGTAAGTTCGACAATGTTAAAAGGAACTGACTCCAGCTTAAACTGGTCGGAACGGATTTTTGTAAAATCCAAAATATTGTTTGCAAGGTCGAGCAGAACATCTGCGCTGAATTGAATTTGGCGTATGTATTCGCGCTGTTCGTCGTCCATGCTTGTGTTTTGCAAAAGTTCAACCGTGCCGATAATTGTTTGGATTGGTGTTCGGATTTCGTGAAGTGTGCTCGCAAGATAACGGCTGGCTTCGTCAATCGCACTGAAAGAGTTAGAATTTTCCATTTATGATTTCCAGTGCTTTTTGAATTATAAAATCAGGTTTTTGAGGTTTTACAATATAAGTTTTTACACCGAGCGAAAGCGACTGAACAATAAGTTCCCTCTGTGCCGACTGTGAATAAACGATTATCGGACTTTTTATGTTGAATTGCTGCAAGTTTTTTAAAATATCAAAACCGCTTATTCCTGGCATAAAAATATCAAGAATAATTAGAGTGTAATTATTTGTTTTTGCAGCCTGTAAAAATTCAGTTCCGCTTGAGAAAAGATCACATTCAGCATTTATAGATTTAAAACTTAGCGAAAGCAGCTGTCGGACGACTGCATCATCATCGACAATTGCAATTTTAAACGGCTGAATACCGTCTTGTTCTTCTTCGTGTTCTGCAGTTCCTGTATCTGAATAAAAACGCATTTCTACAGAACCTTCGTCTTCTGAACCTGTTGATGTTAAAATCTGATCTGAAATTATGTCTTGAACTGTTGATTCTGAACTGCTTTCAACCAACGAATTTAAAACTTCGTTTAAGTTTGAAACGACCTCTACACCGTAATATTCTGTATGTCCGTCAACGAATTCTTTTGCAAAAGTGTCTAGCGAAAGAACTTTTAAGTTTTTTCGTTCAATTCTCTTGTCTGCAAGAATATTATCAAAAAGGAGCTCAAGGTTTGAGCCGTCGACAAAACTCAGAGAAAGGCCTGTCATCATTACTATAACTTTCGGAGAATCCAGACGATTTTTGTCCATAAGTTCTGTTAGCTTGTATTTTAGGAGGGCCATTTTTTCGCGGTTAAGCCCTTGTGCAATTTCAATAAAAATAATGTTTTTGTTCAGGTGAATTTCAAGCACGCACGGAGTTATGTCCATTGTAAATGCAGAACGCAAAATTTGTCCGATTGATTCAAAAAAAAAGTCGAATTTGATTGGTTTTGTAAAATATTTTGCAACACCGTAATGAATAAGCTGTGCAACACGTTCCTTTTCGATTTTTGGACCGGAAATAATCATTGGAATTTTGACTGTATTCGGATTTGACGCTTTTTTATCCAAAAATTCCTGCATATCGTCAATCGAAGTTTCAATATCCAAAATAATCAGGTCAGGCAGGTCGTTCGCCATTTTGATTACGGCATCGCGGTGTCCCTGCGCAGTTTCAACCTCAATTTTTTCTTCGTTAAGTTTTTCTGTTAAAAATTCCCTGAACATTGGGGTTGCGTCTATGATTAAAACCTGTTTTTTTGGAAACTGTGCCATACTTTGATTTTAGAATAACTCTATCGAATTTTCAATTAAAATCTTTTGATAGAAGATTTTGTTTTAACGAAAAATTAACAGAATTGCAGACATACTTTCTCTTTTGGTTTACTTTGGAATTGCAAAATTCTTTCTTCAACTTTGAGTTTTTGGAAAATTCAAAAAAAACACCTCCCAAGAAACTTTATTTGTGCTTCTTTAGGAGGTGTACTCTAGAAGGTTAGTTTTATTGACTGATTTTTGGTTTTGTCAATTTTTTACGACAAGCTTATAAAGCCGTCTGAACGTAATTCTGTTAAATTTTGAACAAGTCGATTTCTGAACCGATTTTGTCGATAGAATCTTTCACTTTGTGCGAAATATCCGAAAGTGATTCTTCTGCCGCGCTGATTCTTTCGGCCCCTTCGCTCATATTTGACATGCTGTCGCTCATTTTTACCGTAATCTCTTTTAGAGAGTTGATTTCGTTCATGATTTTTTCGTTGCGGTCTTCCATCTGTTTTGAAGAAGAGCGTACATTGTTTGTACTTTCGTTCATGTCTTTGAGAGAATTTACAATTTGTTCTGAACCAATCTGCTGTTCATTCATTGCGCCCTTAATCTGCACAACAAGCTGGTCTGTTTCATGAATTTTGTTTGAAACAAGAGCCAGCGCTTTGCCAGATTCTGTTGCTGAAGAAACAACGTTCGTAATTGAATCGCGGATTTTGTCGAGTTGTTCTCCAATCGTTTTTGATTGCAGCGATGAAGTTTCTGAAAGTTTTCTAATTTCGTCTGCAACAACGGAGAATCCTTTTCCTGCTTCGCCAGCATGCGCTGCTTCGATTGCCGCATTCATTGCAAGAAGGTTTGTCTGTTCCGCAATCGAAGCAATTACAGAGTTTGCCTCCTGAAGCATTTTTGACTGGCCCTCAATAGAAGTAATTTGGTCGTTTACATCTTGCTGTTTAGAAAAACCTGCCTGTGCGTTTGCTGTAAGTTCTTCGAATGAAACTGCCATTTTGTCGACAGAACTGTTTACGCTTGCAATGTTTCCAACCATTTCTTCGACCGCCGCAGTTGCTTCGTTTACACCGCTTACCTGTTTTTCAATCATATCGTTCAAAACCGTAATTGAATTTGAAATTTCGGAAACTGAACTGGCCGTTTGATGTACGCTGTCGTTTTGGAACGAAATTTGATTTCGAATATTGGAAAGATTTTGAATTATATTTGAAATTGAACTTGAAGTTTCTGTCGTAGTTTCGGACATCTGGCTTCCGGCAGAATAAAGAGTTTCTTTTGAACTCTTTATTTCTCCTACGATTTGCTGCAATTTGTCGCAGAAAAAGTCAAATTGAATTACAAGATCGCCAATTTCATCGCGGATAAGCAGCTTTACACGTTTTGTAAGGTCTGCATCTCCGCTTGCCATATCTTTGAGCGTATTTGTTACATTATAAATTCGCCACATAAGCCAGCGTACAAAAAATCCGCCGATTGTAATGATGAGCGCACAAAGGATACATACTACTGGAATAACGATTGTTCCGGTTTTTGCACGGATTGCTTCGATTGATTCAATGCTCTTTGCAATAAAGAACATTCCTGTAATCTTTCCGTCGCCTGATGTAATCGGGAAATAATATCCGTAGTACGAACGTCCGCTTATATCGACAGGTCCTGCAAATGCATTTCCTTCGTGGAGAACTGTTTCTTCAACAAAACTGTCGTCGAGCTTAGTTCCAGCGAGAGAGTTGCCGTCTGAATCCTTTAATGTTGTAGCAGTGCGAATATCATTTTTCAAAACAGTGCATTCAACGTTATAACTTCTTGCAATATAATCAATTATATGAGTTGTAGAAAGATCGTATCCTGTAACAACGGTTCCAAAAATTTTCCCGTTTATGTAGATTGGTTCGCTAGCGATTATTGCATAATTGAAATTTGCAACGCCCTCAATTCCGATTGATGACTCTCCAGAAAGAGCGTTTGCAACTGTTCCAATGTACGAAACGTCTACACCGTCTGTAACATTTGCGCCGCCGCCTTTTAATACTCGTCCGCGGGAATCTGTTACAAACATAAAGTCAATTTCCGAATCGTCTACAAAAGATTTTACAGCGTGCTGCAGCGCATAAGATGAATCGTATTCAATTGCATTTAGAAGTTCAGAATTGCGTGCAAAAAGTTTAGAGTAGTGAGAAAGATCGTTTTCTCTCGAAGTTATATAAAGTTCAACCCCGTCTGCAGTGTGGTTAAGATCTTCTATTGTGTTGTCAATCATCTTGCTGTTAAAAATTCCTAGCGAGAGAATGCAGACACCGATTGAACTAATAACTACGCCTGCACCGATAAAAAGCATTAACTTTGTAGAAATTTTCATGTTGCGTTTTGCTTTTGTGTCGAATCGGTCAAGTTCTTTTTTTGCCATTTTTATCCTCTTACATATAAAAAACTATTGTCTCGCCATCTTAAGGAAGCGTTCCATGCCATTCTTTTTGGCAAACTCGTCCTGAATAGGAAGAGCAATAGCTTTGAATGCTGCTGTGTCGATGTCGCTGTTTTCTACAACAACTGCTCCTTCAGCAATAGTTTTTGCTTTAGAACCAGATGCCTGTTCAAAAGTCTTTTGGCGTTCAACCTGTGTAGCGTAAGCGGCGGCCTGTTCAATCCACTTTTTCTGCGATGGAGTAAGCTTATTGAAGAAATCTCCGTTTACAAGCATAAGGCGGGTTGTAAAGTCGTGTTCTGTTTCGCAGATATATTTTCCGTTTTTTGCCTTGTGATGATTTTTTAAGCTCATATTTGTGTAGTCGTTTTCTGCAGAATCAACTTTTCCAGTGTTCAAAGCATCGTAAAGAACGCCCCAGCCGACTGAAGCAGGAATTGCGCCGCAGCCTTTCCAGAACTGCTGCTGAACTGGCGAGCTTCCGATTCGGATTGTCATGCCTTTTAAATCTTTTGGAGAATGAATTGGTTTTTTACCATAATAGTTTCTTACGCCGGCAGACCAGTATCCAAGAATCTGAATTTTGCCGTTTGTTTTCTGGTTTACGATTCCTGCAAGCTCTGAGCCGAACGGACCGTCCAGAACTTTTCCCCAGTGCGCAAAATTGTTAAAAAGATAGTTGAGCGAGAAAATGTCAACTTCTGCGACGCCAAGACTCGTAAGGTATCCTGGAGAAATTACTACGATGTTTGCTTCTCCGCTCTGGAGCTTTTTAAAAAGCTCGCCTTCGTCTTCGCTCATAGTTCCGTTGTAAAGAGTTGCAGTTGCTCCTCCGCCAGAAACTTGCTCAAGTTTGTCCTTAAATGCTTTTGCGCCAAAAGTGTAAGGATTGTCATCTGCGGTCTGATTGTGAGCCAGAGAAACTGTAATTTCGAGGGAGCGTGATTCAGTTTTTTTTGAAGCAGATGTTTTTGTTTTTGCAGAATCTCTTGAGATTACTTTTCCAGCCCGTGCAGCGTGCATTGAAAATGTTGCCGAAAGCATAAGTGCTGCAGCAATAACCGATTTTAAATTTTTTTTCATTTTAATCTCCCATAAAAAGTCAAGATTAAAACTTCAGTTTTAGAATTGACTTTTTAAATTGTTTCGCAACGAAGTGAGAA
>NZ_DBJD01000099.1:27441-34733 GCF_002297065.1 Treponema sp. UBA785
AGTTTGCAACGCAAACTTGTAAAGATAAAAAATTGATTTTTTTAACACATTTTTAATATAAATATAATAATTTATAAAAATAACTCTGTCAAAAAAAATAGATTTTGGTCAAAATTTTATAAAAATTAACAAAAATAATTCCAACATACCAGATTATTGACCTCTTTTTTATTTTTTTTGTAAAATATGATAGCTTAATTTAAAAAAAAGTGGAGGAACCATCTATGAAAGATGTAGCAGAAGCCTTTGACGATTATTGGAAGACTCATTTTGAAAACCTTGTTCTTCCTATAAACCAAAAAAGCGAAATGAAAAAAATTGCTTTTCACGCATACAAAGAAGGTTATAAACGATTTGAACGTGAACATCTGACCGAAAAATCAGAAAACGGCGATACATTTTCCGCTTAATTTTTATCTGGACGAAATTTTTTGTCTAACCGGCTGCTTTGGGTTTGCTCGCGCGCATTGCGGCTGTCAATTTTTGTGTCTGCGAACATATTTTCTGCAAAAAAAACATCAACAGTTTGATATTCATTTTTGACAGCCGCAACTAAAGCCCGCCGCATCCGGCGTAAGAAAAACTTAAAAAATTAAATTTCAGGTTTTTCAGTTGTTTTAATTTTTATAAAAATCCATACACCGAGAATTACCGCAAGCATTCCGCTCAAAAAGTTGCTTATTCCCATTACGATTCCGGCGGATTCGCTTCCGAAATTTGTAAATTTCTGAAGAATAATCAAAACTGGCACCCGGAAAACAAAAATTCGGCAAAAATTCATAAAAAGCGTTATTCTTGTTTTTCCAAAACCGTACATGAGCGACAGAACCGAAGCGTTTATTCCAAGAGGAATTGCGCCCCAGGCTTCCCAACGGTAAATTCCTTTTATCATTTCCTGAAATTTCAGGTTGTCTCCTGCAAAAAATTTCGAAATCTGTTCAAGGCACAAAAGGGAAATACTCATCAAAACAACTCCAATGATAAGGTTGCAGATAAGTTCGCACCAAAAGGCTTTGATTGTCCTGTTAAATTTTTTGGCTCCGCGGTTTTGGCTTATTACGGCGCTTCCGCCTTCCTGAAAACCATTTTGAGGCATAGTCGTAATTCCGCCGATGTTGTTAGAAATTCCGAGGGCGCCGACTGTCTGCGGTCCATAAACCGTGCACATTGAATTTACGATTACTTTTCCCATTGCAAAAGCCGCTTTTTCGATTATTACAGGAATTGAAAGTTTGAGCATTGGATTTACAATTTCACTTTTAAACGAAACCGCTTTTGCCGAAAAACTGAAAAGATTGCCTTTTTTTGTCATTACAACAATTGCTGTAAAAAGAACCGTCAGCTGCGAAATCAAGGTTGCAACTGCAATCGCTGTAATTCCAAGACGAAAAATATATACGAAGATTGCCGTCAATGCGAGCTTTGAGGCGACGATTCCCATATTCATATAAAGAATTCTTTTTGAATTTCCGCGCGCGCGTTCAATCGAAATGTATATGTTGTTAAAAAATGTTATTACAAGCGCAAGAATTTCGATTCTAAAGTAAGTGCTTCCTATTGAAATAAATTCTTCAGGAGTTTTCATAAAACGTAAAAATGCAGAAGCTGCCGGCAAAAGAAAGAGCAAAATTGCGCTGCCCAAAATTGCGCACATTGCAACCATTGTGGAAACTCTCTTGCTTACGAGTTCCCAGTCTCCAGCACCGTACGCTTCGCTTACTTTTATGCTCGCACCGACTGCAAGACCGCTTCCAAGTGCGGAAAGCATAATCTGAATCTGGCCAATGTACGCAACCGAAGAAACTGCCGTTGCAGAAATATGCGCGGCCATCATCGTGTCGAAGACTTTAAAAATTTGTGTAAGGCTCTGGTACAGGGCGAGCGGAATGCAGACATAAAGAATTACATGAAACATATTTCCGTTTAGGGAAAATTCACGGAATTTTTCGTCTTTTTTTGAAAGTTGAACACTCATTTTTTTCGTCCTTTATATTTTATTATTTAGATTTTTTAACACAACCTTAATAAATTATATGCCAAAATAAAATGTAAAAAAGCGTGATTTTTATGAAAGATTGCATTAAACTACAGAAAATTTATGATTATCAAAAAACGGTAAAAAAATGAACCAGAAAGTATTTGATAATGCACGAAACGCATTTTACCGCGACACTGTAAAGGATTTTGACATAGTTTTTAAGAACAAAGAAGTTTCGATGGGAAACAGCCATTATCATCCGTATTTTGAAATTTGCTGCGTAAAAAAAGGACAGTGCAGAATTTTTGTCGACCACAATCTTTTTTTTGTGAATGAAGGCGAAATTGTAATTCTTCCGCCGTCAACCTTGCACAGAAATCAATATGAAAAAGAAATGCCGGCGGAAAGAGTCAATTTGAGTTTTACTCAGGAATTTGTCGAGCCTTTTTTGCGTCTTCTTATGCCGAATTTTTTAGGAAAAACTATGGTTTTGGGAAAGATGAGCTTTTCTGGAAAAGAAAGAAGAGAATTTTTTTATGTTTTGGATTTGCTTTTAAAAGAAAAAGAAAAAAGCGATTTTTACAGCGGCTTGAACATTCACGGACTGATTCTTAGTCTTTTTTCTATGATTGGACGCAACGGAAGCAATATAAAAAAAGAAGAGCTTATTGATCAGACGACGGCTTCGGTTCAGAAAGCTGCAAAATTTATTTTTGAAAACTATGCGCAAAAAATTACGCTTAACGAGGCTGCTGGAATTGCAGGAATGTGCAGCACATATTTTTCTAGAAAATTTATGGAAGTGACAGGCTATGGTTTTAAGGAATACCTGACAAACGTGCGCATAAAGCGAAGCCAGGAAATGCTTATAAATGGAAAACTGACCGTAACGCAGATTGCTTTTGCCTGTGGCTTTGCCGATGCGAATTATTTTGGCGATGCGTTTAGAAAATGCACTGGCTGTTCTCCCAGAGAGTTTCGTAAAAAGTACAATCTGCCTGAAATTTAAAAAGAAAAATAGATTTTTTATAACAATTTTTTTATTTTACGGGCATGGAATACCGTGTTAGTATTAAATCGTGGTCAGGAAAGAGATGAGGACTTAGCACCGGCCGCACGTAGAGGAGACGCTTATGTTGCCGACAAAAATATCAGACCTTTTAGAGGTCAAAAACTAGACATAATCTACCTGCAGTTACGCAGGAACTGAATATTGTGCCAACAGACTAAATGTGTTTTGTATGGCGTTTATACATACCGGGATGAGCTCCCGGTTTTTTTGTTTTAAACTGAGTTTTTGTTTTTTGAAATTACCAGAAAATCCGCAATTTGTGTTTTTGGAAGAAAATTGTTTATGAACAAAAAAAATTAGCCCTGGCTGTAGCAACGAAGTTGAGGCGGATGCTGAGTTTTGCGAAGCTGCCGCCTCAATGGAGCGGAAGCGGAATTGCGAAAGACGGGTTTGACAAAAAATTGCGCTCCAGAATAGCTCACCTTTAAATAAGATTTTATATGCAAGTTTGGCGTTGTTTATGTTATCATAAGTTTTGAGGTAAGAATTATGTTTGATGATGATATTTATACTACTGGCGATGATGATTTGGACGATTTTGATTACTATGTTTCTTACATCAAGGCTTTGGAAGAGGAGCTGGTAAGCAAAGGCGACATTGTGCGTGAACTTATGGATGAATTTGACATTGAAAAGGACGAGGCTGTAAAAATTCTGAAAAAGTATCTGCGGGAAAAGTCTGACGATGATGATGACGATGAAGAAGATGACATTGTTGAGGACGATGATTATAGCGATGGAAACAGGGAAAATTAATCGTTAAAATATAAAAGCTCTTGTAAAAAGCTTATCATATTGGTAATCTTATAAATGAAGGCGGGTGCGTTGTACCTAAGCCATCTCTCTGGAGAGTCCTTGTAATGTGGCAAGGCGCCGAAGGGTTAAGGTTATAAGAACCGATATCTCAGGCAAACGGACGGAGCTTAAAAAAGTTCTACTCACTCTAGAGAGCCTGCCCGATGAGACAGGCTCTATTTTTTTCTCTGCGCTAGTTTTGCAGGGATTTTTTATTCTCAAGGAGAACACTATGACTTCATCGGTGTTCACAAAAATCAATTCTGTTTTAGATGCTATTGACGGTTTTGTGTGGGGACTTCCTCTCATAATTCTGATTCTTGCAACCGGCATCTTTTTGACAATTAGGCTTAGAGGCGTTCAGTTCTCTCAGCTCAAATTTGCAATTAAATCTATTTTCCGCAAATCTGATTCAAAAGAGGGAGGAGAACTTTCTTCTTTTAAGAGCCTTTGTACTGCGCTTTCTGCAACAATTGGAACTGGAAACATTGTCGGTGTTGCTACCGCCATTGCGCTTGGCGGACCTGGTGCGCTTTTCTGGATGTGGCTTGCCGCGCTTTTGGGAATGGCCACAAAATATTCTGAATGTCTTTTAGCTATTCATTTCCGTGAAGAAAAAGCAGACGGCCATATTCTCGGCGGTCCTTTCTACACTTGTGAAAAAGGAGTTGGCGCAAAATTCCCTCGTCTTGGAAAAGTTCTCGCAATTTTGTTTGCAATCTTCGGAACTATGGTTGGTTTGTTTGGAATCGGAACTTTCAGTCAGGTAAATTCAATCACGACCGCAGTTGAAACATTCTCTTCTACTGTTGTCGGCGGTGCCGCTCTCGCTACTGTTTCAATTCCTGGAATTGGAACATATTCTGTTGTTGTAGTAATTGCTTCTATTGTTCTTGCAATTTTGGCCGCGCTCGTAATCATTGGCGGTCTTAAAAGAATTTCAAATGTTGCGGCTGTAATTGTTCCTGCAATGGCTGTTGTTTATTTTGTGTTTGGTGTTTTTGCAGTTTCTTGCAATATTTCTCATGTTACAGAGGCTTTTGAGAGAATCTTCCAGGGCGCATTTGGCTTTAAGGCTGTTGCCGGTGGCGCTGTAGGCGCAATGATTGTTGCAATGCAGAAAGGTATTGCCCGCGGTATTTTCTCGAACGAAGCCGGACTTGGTTCAGCTCCAATTGCTGCTTCTGCTGCAAAGGTTGATTATGCGGTTCAGCAGGGAATTATCTCAATGACTGGAACTTTCTTTGATACAATCGTAATCTGTACAATCACAGGTCTTACAATTGTAATCGGTGGAATTTTGAATCCTGAAATTCTTGACCCTGAAAAATTCCAGGGATTTGCAATTACAAACGCTGCATTCCACGCTTTGCTTCCACGCATTCCTGGCGTTGTAATTTCGTTTGTTTTGATGGCCTGCCTTATTTTGTTTGCATTTACGACAATATTGGGCTGGGATTATTATTCAGAACGCTGTATCGAATATCTTTCTAAAGGAAAAATGGCTCCAGTAAAAATCTACCGTTGGCTTTATATTGCCGCTATTTTTATCGGTCCTTATATGACTGTAAGCGCTGTTTGGACAATTGCCGACATCGTAAACGGACTAATGGCAATTCCAAATATTATTTCTCTTCTCATTTTGAACGGAATTATCGTAAAACTTACAGCAGATTATTTCTCTGGAAAGCGCATCTATTCAATTGGATACGATTTTTGGAACAATCCTGTTGCTGACTCAGAACAAAACTAAAAAAATAGAGTTCAGTTAAAAAATGGAAAATTTCCCCGGAAGGCAGAAGCTTTTCGGGGATTTTTTTTGACAAAATTTTTTGAACGAATTTTGCTGTAAAAAATGTTTTGTGGTAGAATGAGCCTATGAATATTTCTGTTTTTCTTGCGCCAGGGTTTGAAGAAATCGAAGCTCTGACGGTTGTTGATTATTTGCGTCGTGCTGGTCAAAATGTTACGACTGTTAGCGTGCCGGAAGACGGCTGTGTTGATGAGCAGATTGTTGTAAAAGGCAGTCATGGAATTCCTGTTATTGCTGATATTCTGCTTAAAGATTACATAAAAAAACTGGACGGTGAATTGACCGATGCCATTTACTTTCCTGGCGGAATGCCTGGAGCAAAAAACTTAGCAGATAACCAGTTTTTGTTTACTTTTACGATTAGAATGGCGCGAGGTGGAAAAGTTGTTGCTGCAATTTGTGCTGCTCCTGCTGTTGTTCTTGCTCCAACTGGAATTTTGGCTAACCGAAAATGGACATGCTATCCGGAGATGGAAAAAGAACTTGATAAATGGTGTGGAAGTGCGCTAAAAGCTGAAGAATTGACCGAAAATTCAACTCACATAAAAAATGTTCCGTTTGTTTTAGATAACAATGTGCTTACGGGGCGCGGACCTGGAACTGCCGAACAGTTTGCAATGAAATTTGTTGAACTTCTTTGCGGAGAACTTGTTGCAGAAAAAATCCGTCAAGGGGCTTGCCAGAGATAAATTTATAAAACAGTTTGTTTTTTATAAAAAAGGCTGTCTGAAAGTTTGTGGATTTTTTTTTAATTGCCACAGGTTCAGACAGCCATTTTTTTAGTAAAAAATTATGCGTTTTTAGCGCAGTTTTTAATTAAACTACGGCCTTACGATGATTTTTGCAAGTTCTGGATTCTTCTCAAGTTCCTTTACAAGTGCAGCCTCGCGCGCCTTGTTTCTGTAAGCTGGATCCTGGAAAGAATATGTGAAGTTTGTGTGAACATCGTATGTTCCGTTCATGATTGCGAATGCATCTTCTGTCATGACAAGCTCTTCGTCTGTAGGAATTACGAAAACCTTTACTTTTGAGTCGTCGGCAGAAATGCAAGTCTCAGCGTTGCCTGTGTTTGCAAGCTCGTTCTTTTTTGGGTCGATTTTTACGCCCATCCACTCAAGACCTTCGAGAGCGCGTCCACGGATCAAAGCAGAGTGCTCGCCGACGCCTGCTGTGTAGACAATCGCGTCAACAGGACCGATTGCAGCCATATAAGCTCCGAAGTATTTCTTAAGGCGGTAAACTTCCATGTCAACTGCGAGCTGAGCGTCTTTGTTTCCTTTTTCTGCAGCGTCAGCAATGTCGCGACGGTCAGAAGAAAGTCCTGTGAGTCCGAGAAGTCCGGATTTCTTGTTCAAAGCGTTGTCCATCTCTTCAACAGTCATTCCTGTCTGGCGCATGATATAGAAAGGAAGAGTAACGTCAACGTCGCCTGTGCGGGTTCCCATAACGAGTCCCTCAATCGGTGTGATTCCCATTGATGTGTCAAAGCAGCATCCGTTCTTGACTGCGCACATAGAAGCGCCGTTTCCAACGTGGGCGATGATTACATTTGTGTCTTTTGGCGCTTTGTGAAGAAGAACAGAAGCGCGTTTTGCTGTGTAGAGGAATGAAGTTCCGTGGAATCCGTAGCGGCG
>NZ_DBJD01000079.1:0-1185 GCF_002297065.1 Treponema sp. UBA785
CCTGAGTGTACAGGGCGATGTTTGTCCAGCTTTTTGAGCAAGTGTACAATTCTTTTTGCGCGGAAGGAAAGAGCCTGTCGATTTCTTCTAGAAGCCTCTTTGCAAATCCTTTTCGGCGGAAGTCCGGGTGAACCATCAGCCGCCCGACATTTATTTTTCCGTTCTCTTCTTTATAGCGGATTGCGCCGATGATTTTTCCGCCGTCATTTACAAGCTTGAGCGTTCTCCAGTTGCAGAAGTCAGCCGAATTTTCCTGCGCCGTTTCTGTAAGAGCCGGAACATCGCGGCTTCCAATCATTTCAGCCTCGCTTTCAAAAGAGAGCAGCTGCAGCGCGTAAAGCTCTGGAATATCGTTTTTGTCCGCCGGAATTATTTTCATATTTTCCTCCAATGTTCTGCCCGGAACTGCGTTTCTGACAAATCACAGTTCCGCAAGTTCCACTTCGTTTCCGTTTTCTTTTATCAACTTGAGAAGGTCGGCTGTTTTTAGCCAGACGGTCGCTGTGTTTTCGTTCGGATGGATTCCAATCAGCCCTGGCGGCTCAAGAAAATCCTTGTCAAGAAAGAATTTCACTTTGTTCGCGCTGCCGTTCAGAAGTCCGAGCGGAGTTACAGAGCCAGGTGTAAGATTCAGAAAATTCATAAGGTCTTCCGCGCTTGCAAAGGAGAGCGGTCGGGTTCCGTGGGATTTACGGAATTCTTTTAGGTCAACGCGTTTGCTTCCTTTTACTGTAATCAGAAAATATTCGCGTTTCTTGTCGTCGCGCACAAAAAGATTTTTCGCATCACATTCCGGGTGAGGCAGCACAACGTCGCAGATTTCGTCCATGCTGAAAACCGCCTTGTGCTCGGTGATTTCGTATTCAATGTTTTTCGCGTCCAAAAAATCGTAGGTTTCCTGTTTTGTCATGATTTGAAAATTATAGCAGAATTTTTGGGGATTGTATTTGCAGAAGCAGGCAGACGGGAAAATTCTTGCTATAATCTTCCTATGAAAATAAAAAAATGCGGTTTAGATGATGTTCTTGATTTGCAGAAAATATATCGGCAGACTTTTTACGAGACGTTCTCGGAACAGAATTCCGAAGAAAATATGAGAAAATTTTTGGACGAGGCGTACAGCGAGCAAAAACTTAAATCCGAGCTTGAGAACGAAGAATCAGAAACTTTTCTTGCAGTGGAAAA
>NZ_DBJD01000079.1:1217-15142 GCF_002297065.1 Treponema sp. UBA785
TGGAAAATCAAAAAATTCTCGGTGTTCTGAAAATCAACACTGGAAATGCGGAAACGGAATCCAGCTTTGAAAATTCGCTTGAAATTCAGCGGATTTATGTATTGAAAGAAGCAAAAGGGCTTGGCATCGGAACGGCTTTTATGAATCTTGCCGAAAAAAAGGCCAGGGAGCTTGGAGTTTCTTTTATTTGGCTTGGCGTTTGGGAGAAAAATTTTCCTGCCCAGAAATTCTACACTGACAAAGGCTTTAGAAAATTCAGCGAGCATGCTTTTGTTTTAGGCGATGATGTGCAAACTGATTTTCTGATGAAAAAAGAGCTTTGTTGATTCTCGCATTTATAATGTTTGCCGTGTATACTTGCGCGCATTCTAATGCCAATGCGTTAGGGCATGGAAGCCCGAAGTTCTGGAGCGGAACGAAGTGTTCGCACGAAGCGAAGCGGAAGAATGAGCGTGAGCGAAGGCTGGAACGCCCGGCCCGAACGGAGCGAGGGAAACGCCCGTTATCAAAACTCGAAATTGACCCAATTCTTATATTTTCACATCTTCCGATATTCCATTACCAAAAGCACTGTGCTCGTAAGCGCAGAACATGTTGTCGCAATCGGCTCAGCAAAAAATATTCCTTCAACTCCAAAAAATTTTGGCAGAACAAGAGCCAATGGAATCAAAAGAATTATTTTTCTTAGACAGGCAATAAAAACCGACACTTTTGCGTTTCCTATTCCAACAAAGGTTGTCTGCGCAGAATTCTGAATCCACATAAGCCAAAGTCCTGCAATATAAACTGGAAGAAGTTTTTGCTCAATCTGTAGAATTTCATCGCTCGAAGTAAAAAGAGAAGCGAATTTTGCAGGAAAAACACTTGCACTCAAAACAAGGCAGACTGTAATAATTCCGTTCACAAGAAGCATTTTACGGATAACTTCTTTTACACGCTCAAATTTTTTTGCGCCAAAGTTGTACGAAATTATCGGCTGCACACCGTTTGCAAATCCATGAGTCGGAATAAAAATAATCTGCATCACGCTCTGCATAATCGTCATTGCTCCAACGTAAATGTCGCCGCCATAACGCTGCAGTCCAGAATTAAAAACTACAAAAATCGCGCTTTCCGTAGCTTGCATCACAAAAGGAGACGTTCCGAGTGAACTGATTTTTTTTATAATCGCAAATTTTGGTTTTAAAATAGCAAAATTCAGGCGAATTTCAGACTTTTTTGAACACAAAAACGACACAATCCAAACGGCGCTCACGCATTGCGAAATAACCGTGGCAAAAGCAGCTCCTTTAACCCCCATTCCGAGCGCAAAAATAAAAATCGGATCAAGAATGATATTCAAAACTGCACCAATCAAAATCGAAATCATTGCAGTTTTGGCATGTCCCTGGCAAGTTATAAACGGATTTAAGCCAACCGAGAGCTGAACAAAAATCGTTCCCAAAAGATAAAACGAAAGATAATCGTCCGCAAAAGGCAAAGTTTTTTCACTCGCTCCAAAAAAGGTCAAAACAGGCGTTTTAAAAACCATAAAAAACAAAGTCAAAACAACAGAAAAAATAATCAGCATAAAAGCCGCATTTCCTAAAATTTTCTGAGCTGTTTTTTTTGCAGAAGGGTCAAACTCAGTTTTTCCAAGCTCAATAGCAGCAAGAGGCGCTCCTCCAGTTCCTGCAAAAGCGCTAAAAGCCGACACCAGCTGAATTATAGGAAGGCAAATTCCAAGTCCAGTCAGAGCAAGAGATGACTCTGCGCCTCCAGAAGAAATATGGCCAATATAAATTCGGTCAACAATGTTGTAAAGAACGTTAATTAGATAAGCAAGCACCGAAGGAAGCGCAAGCCTCAGCATAAGACGTGAAATTCCGTCCGTTCCCAAAGCAGAATCGCTGTTTTTGTTTTTTAAAGAAGATTGCATAAAAAAAGTCTATCACAAACATAAAAAAAATCCCGAACAAAGATCGGGATTTTAGCAAGTTTTATAATGATATTTTGTTATACGTTAAATTTAAAGAACATTACATCGCCGTCCTGAACGACATAATCTTTTCCTTCCTGCCGATATTTTCCGGCAGATTTTATTTCTGCTTCTGAACCGTATTTTTTAAGGTCTTCTACGGAATAAACTTCTGCTTTAATAAAGCCTTTTTCAAAATCAGTGTGAATTACGCCAGCGGCCTGAGGAGCCTTGTCTCCGTTATGAATTGTCCAGGCACGACATTCGTCTGCGCCACCGGTAAAGAATGTACGAAGTCCCATTAAATGATAAGCCGCGCGGGCAAGAACTGTAAGACCTGATTCCTTCAATCCAACGCTGTCCATAAATTCTTTTCTGTCTTCCGGAGTATCAATGTCTACAAGGTCGCTTTCAAATTTTCCGCAGATTACGATTACTTCACTTTTTTCTTCTGCGGCAACTTTTTTTACAGCTTCAACATATTTATTTGTGCCTTCTGCAATCGTATCTTCATCAATATTGCAGACAAAAAGCTGAGGTTTTATCGTAAGAAGATGAAGGTCGTAAATTCCTTCAAGCTCATCATCTGTCAAATCTGCCTGACGGGCGCATTTTCCTTCCTGAAGCAAAGGCAAAATTTTATCTACGGCACTGCGATAACCGGCAAATTTTTTTTCTTCCGCCTTTCCCATTGCACGAATTTGACGTGTAACCTTGTCTTCGCGTTTTGTAATTGTGTCTATATCAGCCTGGCAAAGTTCATAATTAATAGTAAGAATATCGCTCTCAGGGTCAATCGGAGCATCGGTTTTTGCATCTTCGCGAACATGCTGAATATCAGGATTGTCAAAACAACGAACAACATGCGCGATTACCGAAGTTTCGCGGATATTTGCAAGAAACTGGTTTCCCAAGCCTTCGCCGTTTGAAGCGCCTTTAATAAGTCCGGCAATATCTACAAATTCAACAGCTGCAGGAATTTTCTTTTTCGGCTGAAAAATGCCAGCCATAAAATCCAGACGCTCGTCAGGAAGTTCAACAACGCCGTGATTCGGTTCGATTGTACAAAAAGGATAATTTGCTGCTTCTGCTGGAGCACGTGTAAGAGCAGAAAAAATAGTAGATTTTCCGACATTTGGAAGACCGACAATTCCACAAGTTAATTTCATTTTTATGTTTCCTTAAATTTTTATTTGCGAGCAAAATAGAGTTATTTCGAAAAACTAATTCAAAGCAACTGCAAAAAACAAGTTTTCGCTCAAAAAACCGTCTAAATCTTACTCTTATTTTAAAAAATGCACAACTGCGAAAAAAATATGCAAAAAAACAGCATAAAATCATTAAAAATCTCCGGAGCGCTTTTTATTTTTAACATAACAAAACTTCCGCCAAAAAAATTTTAAATAGGTTCAATTTCGAGTTTTAAATTTTACTGTCATTATCAGGCTTGCCCTGATAATCCTAGGTTTGTAAACTGTTTTTTTCAAAATTCGACATTCGCCCTAAATAAAATCTTTAGCCTACCTTAATTTATTTACATATAATTAAAAAAGTAATATTCTTATAAGAAAACATTTACAGATACGATTTTTATCGCACCTGGTGGAGGAAAAATAAATGGCATTTGCTTTAAACCTTTATCCAGTTACTTACATTGCGCGCTACAATCCTGAAACTGAAAAATGGGACGAAGAATGGCTCGAAAGCGACAAAGTAACTTATGACGAATTGATGGCAATGTCGGAAGCTGACCGCAAAGCAGTTTTGGACAAACGCAATCAAATGGGACTTCCTTCTGTTTCTTACACTTCTCAGTACGCATACAGCTGTTTTGAAGGAATGAAAGGCTTTCCAACAAAAGACGGCGGAGTTGCAATTTTCCGTCCAGAAGAAAACGGAAAACGCTTTAACAATTCCATGAAAGGTCTTTACTGCCCGGCTTTTCCTGTAGAACAGTATGTAAAAGCTTCGGTTGAATTTGTAAAACGCAACGCAGCCCTCGGATATGTTCCAAAATATAATCCTGATTGGGAAAAAACCGACTACGCAGACGCAGATTCAATCTACATGCGTCCGTTTATGAATTCTGAAGGCGCAATCGGTGTCGGCTGTTCAAAACAACCTTATGTCGTAATCTGCGCAACAACAGTTTCTGCATATTTCAAAAAAGGTCTTGACGGGGCAGTTATTACAAACCGCATTCGCGCGACTCCACATGGAACAGGCTACATCAAGTGCGCTTCAAACTACGTAATTTCTGCGCTTGCAAAAAAAGAAGCCGAACAGGCAGGCTTTGTTGAATGTGTTTACCTCGATGCAGTTCATCACAAATACTTCCAGGAAGGCTCAAGCTGCAACATTTTCTTTGTTCTCAAAGACAAGACAATCGTTACACCTGAGCTCGGCGACACAATTTTGCCAGGAATCACACGAAAATCAGTAATTGTTCTTGCAAAAGAAAAAGGCTACAAAGTAGAAGAACGCCCTATTTCTGTAAAAGAAGTTCAGAAAAAAGCAGTTGAATGTTTCGTAACAGGAACAGCGGCCGGAATCAGCCCGATGTCATCAATCACCGATTTGAACGGCAAAAAAACAGTATTTGGCGAAGGCTTTGGTCCAGTTGCAAAAGAACTCCAGCACGAATTAAAAGGACGCCAGTACGGCTCTCTCGAAGATCCAAACCACTGGAACACAGTCGTAATTCCAGGCAACAAATAGTTTGATTTTTCGTTTTTAAAATAAAAATGGCTGTCAGAAAAATACATTCGATTTCTGACAGCCATTTTTTTATATAAAAGGGCGTTCCCGGCCGCAGGCAACCGGTCAGGCTTTGCGCGGCTACGGCTTTCGCCTCCGACCAAATGCTTCGCATTTGTTTGCCTTCGGCACCGCTTCAATCCTTAACGCTTAAATTCAAAAATTCTGCGCCAAGATTATTCATCAATTCAAAAAAGTGCGGAAAACTTACAGAACAACATTCCGCGTCCTTTATTATCATTTTTTCTCCAGCAGGAAGAGCAAGCGCAAGACAGGCCAGAGACATTGCCATTCTATGGTCTTTATAGCTTTCAACCGTTTCGCCGTGCAATTTTGTTCCGCCGTGAATTATAAGAGAATCCTCTTTTTCTTCAATATTTGCTCCCAATTTTGAAAGTTCAATATTCAAAACTTTAAGACGATCAGTTTCTTTTCGGCGGCAAACCGCCGCATCTTCAAGCACAACTGTGCCTTCAACTTTTGTTGCAATCGCGGCAAGAGCGCAAACCGCATCCGGAAACGAATTCATATTTACATGAAGCTCGCCGTTTGGAAGAGATTTTGCCGAAAGTTTTCCATGTCCGTTTTTCGCGTATTTTCCGCCACAGACTGTCAAAGCATTTTTCTCTTTGTCCCATTCAATATCCGCTCCGATTGATTTTAAAATTTCAACAATTGCATCATCGCCTTGAGTTCCGCTCGAATCAACATTTTCGATTGTAATTTTAGAATCAGTCATAAGAGCCGCAATCAACGGATAAGCAACACCTTCCCAGTCGCTAGGAATCGTAACGTCAAAAGACTTTAAGTTTTTTGGTCCATTTACTTCAATCTTTTTAAAATCATCCGAAATTAAACACGGGACTCCAACTTTTTCGAGCCATTTTTGCGTCATTGCAAGATACGGAGTTTCTTTTGGATTGGAAAGTTCCAAAGTAAGTTTTCCGTCCATTAAAATTCCTGCCATCATAAGTCCAGAAATATACTGGCTAGAAACTTCGCCTTCTGTTTTTACAACGCCGGAACAAACCGGACCTTTTACGACAAGAGGACACCCGTTGTGACCGGGAATTGCCATTTCTGCCCTTGCTCCAAGCTGGTTCAAAGCGTCAACAACGTGAGCAACTGGCCTTTTTCGGATTGACTCATCGCCAGTAAAAATACTAATTCCTTCAAAAGTTGCGGCAATTGGAGATAAAAAATACAAAAGTGAGCCAGAATTTCCTACATTCACAATATCGCTCGGAAGATGAATGTTTTTTCCAGCCCCTTTTACAAGCCAGCGAGTTCCTGGCTCCCCCTCTTCAGAAAGATTTAATTCAACACTTGAGCCAATCAGAGGAACTGCCGCCGCCGTAGAAAGGCAGTCTGCGCTCGGAAGAGGATTTCTAATTACAGATTCTCCGTCTGCAAGAGTTGCAAGGATAAGCGCACGAATTGTATGCGATTTTGAACCTGGAACTGTAATTTTTCCAGAAAGATTATGTTTTGAAGCTCTAATATTCATTTTTTATCTGACCTTAAATATAATTCCTACAACGGCAAGCGTAATCAAAAGTTGAAGCATCATAAATTTGATTAAAACCTGAGTCGGCGACCAGCCGTGGTTTACGCGCATGTGGTCGTGCAAAGGAAATCGAATTTTTGAAAAAATACTAATATGAAAGAATCTTTTCAAAAAGACTTTCATCAATCCCATTCCGCCGTTTATAAAAATAATTGTCGAAGTTGCAAAAATCATGAACGGGTTTCCACTGAGCATTACGCAAATTCCAATATAAAAACCTAAAGCGCGGCTTCCTGCATCTCCCATAAGACACTTGCTAGGAAAAGCATTGTGCCAAAGATACCCCATCAAAACGCCAGCCAAACAGAACGTCATAACCGCCCAGCTCGCTCCCTGCGCAAAATGAGGAACCAAAAGATAAGCCGCAATGTCTTTGTGTCCAAGAATAAAATAAAAAATTACGCCAAGTGTTAAAAGCGCAATCAAAACAAGAGTTGAACTAAGTCCGTCAACTCCGTCCGTGCAATTAGTTGTGTTTACAGAAGTCCAAATCATTACCGTGGAAATAAGAACAAAAACCCACGGATAAACAAAAATTCTGTGAGTAAAAAACGGAAGCCAAAAATAAATTTTTCCATCGGAACTCTGCTGAATAAGATAAACAGCCATTAAAACAGAAAGTGCAACGGAAATCACTAAATCAAGAACAGCTTTGCGGTATTCTCCCCAGCTTGTAACGCTGCGGTCATCGAGAAAACCTGTCAACATCATAAGCCACGTCAAACCAAGAGCACAGGCTTTAAACCAGTCCATTGGAACAAAAATCAGACTGAGCAAAACAAAGACCGTAATAAAAAATACTCCGACGCCAGTCGGCTTGCCTTTTGCCGCTTCAGCACTCACTGTAAACTCGCGGCCACGGTCGTGAGGCATATAAGTATAAAAATGCGGCATCAAATAACGAACAAGCAAAAAACCTGTATAAAGTGACAAAACAATAAGAACTGTGTACGACTGCAAAAGACGTGCAGGTCCAAAATATCGGTTCAAAAGACCGCCAATAGTATAAAGCATAATGTTTTTATTCTACCGCAGACACTTCAATTCTACAAGATTTAACACTGATTTGACACTGTTTCAGATTTTTTTGCAATTTTTTTATTTGCTTTTGCCGTTTTAAGCCTCATTTTTTGCAATTCTTATTTCTGCAAGAACAGGGCGCAAAGAGTCTGCGCATCTGCAATCGTGTTGTGCAAGCAACTGTATTCGTCAGGCTGGTGGCAAACTTCATCAATCGTAGACCAAATTGCCGCATTAAAACCAAAATTGCGCAATTCTGCGCCAACAGTTCCGCCCCCAATACCGATTGGAACAGCCTCTTTTCCATGTGCGTCCATAATCGCCTGCTTTAATTTTTCAACAACAGGAGCATCCACAGGAGTTGCCGGCGACTGACATTTTTGCGGTTCGCTAATTTCAACCTTTACGCCATATTTTTCTTCAATTTCGCCAACGCGCTTTTTTATTTCCGCACGAACCACGTCCAAAGTGTAGCAAGGCAAAATTCTGCAATCCATATAAAAAACATCATCGCCCGGAATAATATTTACCGTATCAACGTTGGTTTCTTTTTTTGTCGGCTGGAATGTCGATTTTGACGGAGAAAAAAGTTCATCTTCCGCATCAAAGAAGTTTTCGAGGTCATTTAAGCGTAATGCAAGCTCGCAGGCAGCAAGGTGCGCATTTTTTCCTTTTTGAGGCATTGAACCGTGGCTTTGCAAACCAATCGTATGAAGACGCAGCCAGAGAATATTTTTTTCCGCAACCTCAATTGTTTTCCCTTCCGGATCTCCGCCATCAGGAATCAAAATCAAATCATCTCTCTTAAAAAGATCGAGATGTTCTTTCAAAAGAAATTTCATTCCATATTCAGAACCAAATTCTTCGTCAGCCATAAAAAACAATTTTACGGTATATTCAGGCACAATGTTGTTTTTAAGAAGCTCAAGAGCCGCAAGAACACCGCTCACGAGCCCCTGCTGGTTGTCTTCAACGCCGCGGCCGGTAATTTTGTCATTTTTTTCGTCATAAACAACTTTCCAAGGATCAGAATGCCACAACGAAAGATTTCCAGGCGGAACAACGTCCATGTGGGCCATTACAAAAATCGACTGCTCTTTTTTTCCAGGAATCGTAAGCATAAGGTTCGGCCGAACTCCAGAAGAAACACGCGGATCAGGAGCGTCAAACTGTTTAAACTGATTTTCTTTAAAACCGCGTCCAATAAGCCACTTTTTAAGGGCGGCGCATTTTTTCGACTCGCCGTCACCACCGCTTTCAGGAGCCATAGCTGGAATCGACGACAAAAGCGTCTGCAATTCAATAATTTCAGGCCTTGTTTTTTCAAGATTTTCTTTTAAAAGTTCAAAATTTTCATTCATAAAAATATCCTAGCACAAAAAAATAGTTTTTCATTAGTTTTTGCCGCGCGCAACTTTTGCACTAACGGCTATCCGAGGCTACGGCGTCTAACGCGCCTTCGGTGCTTTGCACCCGCTTTTGCGGCCTCTGCTATCCGGCGCCATTTTACGCAAGAGAACTTGTATCAATCTTTTTTATAAAAAAATCCATATTTATCGCCATAAAAGCTCCGCAATATGCCGTTACAACCGCTCCGACAATCACGTAAAACCAGATTAAGTAGTCCGGATTCTGATTTTTTTCAAGAAAAATGCCCGAAAGCACAAAAAGCAAAATCATCAAAAAACCACTCAAAACCCATCTTACCATCGAAACAGGCTTTAAATTTTCCATCCAAGAAGGGTTTGTTCTTTTTATTGCAGAACTCAAACCAGAATCCTGCGCTTCCGACTTCTGAAAAAGCGGCATTTGAACAATTTTTTCTGCTTTTGAAAGAACTCTTACTTTTGTACGGCATTCTTTACAAAAAATCAAATGCAAAGAATCGTGCAATTCCAGGCGTTCGCCTTTGTCGAGCTCAAAAAAAGAATTCATCACTTTTTCACATTTTTTACTGTTCATAAATTACACCTCGCAGGTTGTCCGCCATAAGTTTTTTTGAACGGAATATGTAAGATTTTATTGTATTTACAGGGAAACCCGTAATTTCAGAAATTTCCTCATATTTTAATCCATGGAAAAAATACATTTCCACACACCTGCCGTAATTTTCCGGCAAAGACAAAACACATTCTCTGATCGTATCAAGTGTGGTTTTCCGGATTTCTTCTTCTTCAGGATTGAGAGCTTTTGACTGCAGCATTTCTTCGTTTGCAAGCGGAACATATTCCTGCCGGCGCGTAACCGAATTTACAGCAGAATTATATGCAATTTTTGTAATCCAAGTGGCAAAACTCGACCTGTAGTTAAATTTTGAAAGATTCATATAAACCTTAACAAAAACTTCCTGCACAAAGTCGTCAGTATCATCAGAATTTCTAAAAAAACTCATTCCAAGCGCGACAACTCTTTTTTTATACAGTTTTATAAGCGTCTGAAAAGCCTTTTCGTTTCCGCTCAAAGTTTCTTTTATTAAAAATTCATCACGCTTATTTATGAGTAATCTTTCAATGCCGTTAAGAGTTTTTCCTGCCATGAATATGACTATTTTTTAATTTATTCCCAGTCGTTCACCTTATAAAAAATTATTGCGCAAATTCCAATCGAAAAAGGAATCAATCCGCCTAGCAGAGATATGGAAATCCCGCCAAGCAAGGCAAAAACCACAGTCAGCATAAAACCAATTCCGGTCAGCAAAAGGCCAATTAAAAGTGAATACGCTTTTAAATTAAATTTTTCGCGTTTGTAAGTTCCGCTCAAAATCTGTCTGCGCACTTCCAAATGATGCCAAAGCAGCGAAAAAAACACCACGACACCGCCAATTGCAATTCCAACAATCGGAGTAATCGCAATAATAACCTGAGCTGCGCTGCTTATAATTTTTTCTTCCATATTTAACGCCTCCTTCTAAAAACTCCGCGTTAGTAGCAATCCACGGACAGCTAGAATCACAGTTTGTAAAAGCAACACTTGAACAAACTGCAATGATAAAAATTACAAGGATGTATTTTTTATCATGCCACCTTATTCACGCACAAGAATTCCATCTTCCAAATCTTTTTCGGCCTGAGCCTTTATTTTTGCATGCTGTTTTTTTCCAGTCGCTGTAAGAGGAATTTTTTCTACGATTGCAAAATACCGCGGTCTCTTGTATTTACTGAGCATTTTACTTCCTGCGCAAAATTCATTCAACTCTTTTACAGTAAGAGATGGATCATCTGCAATCACATAGGCACAAACTGACTGTCCGCGCACCTTGTCAGGAACAGATGTTACAATACAGTCTTTTACTTTTTCATTTTCCATAATCGCTTCTTCAATCTGTGTCGGATAAATATTCTCGCCCGAAACAACCATCATATCGTCTTTGCGTCCTTTTACCGTCACAACCCAATCATCGTTCCAAACACCAGTATCGCCTGTATACATCCAGCCCTTGTAAAACTTTTCTTTTGTCATTTCTTCATTATGATAATAGGAATAAGTTGATTTTGCCGGTGAATGGATTATAATTTCACCTTCTGTTTCGCTGTCTGTAGGAACCAAATCGTCTGGCTCAGCCTTCGACCCGTCAGCAGGCAGGCGGACAACCCTAACCTCGTCGTCTGTGCAGCTTCCGCCAACAGAACCTGCGCCATCAGGAAGATTATACGGACGCAAAAATGAATTCCAGAAAGTTTCTGTAGTTCCATAGCCGTTAAAAATATTTTCTGTCAGGACTGTTCTAAAACGAATGCAGTCAGCACGGCTCAAAGGAGCTCCCATTGTTACAATTCCACGCAAACTGGAAATATCACGAGGACTTTTTTCCTGAGCACGGGTAAGCATTTCTAGATTTGCAGGAGCGCCCATCATAAATGTAATTTTGTATTTTGAACACCAGTCTAGCGAAGTTTGAGGCCTAAACGAACGCATTATGACAGCGGCGGCTCCTGCATAAAAAACAGGACATACACCGCCAGAATGGCAGCCTCCTCTATGAAACCACGGCGTCATATTCAAAGTAACATCATGAGGATTCATCGGATAATGCATGATAACATCGTGAGCAGAAAGAACTTCGTTAATATCGTTTACAGGAACAAATTTTGGAAGACTTGTTGTTCCGCTCGTACAAAGGCGCAAAACTTCGTCATAGATGTGCGGCCTAAAATCAATTTTTGGCTCATCAATATCAGCATTTTCTACAAAAGATTCGTACGAAATATGACCTTTTGGCAAATCAACGCCTTCAATATTGTCCGCCATAATAAAAAGGCTTGGCTTCCAAAGGCAGATTTTTGCAGCTTCTTCCATCATTTTTACAACGTTCGCAGAATAAACCACCACTTTTGGCTTGTTATGATTTATCAAAAGCGCCATTTCGCCGCTTGCAAGGTTAAAATTTGTCGCAAGAAAAATTGCCCCGATTTTACGAGGGCCTGTGTACATAAAGGCAAATTCTGGAGAATTTCGAAGAGCGCCCATAACAACATCGTCTTTTTTTATTCCAATTTTTTTTAAGGCATTTGCAAGGCGGTTTGCTTCAACATTAAGCTGTTTATAATTCCAGCTGCGGTCTGTATCAGGATCAATTATTGCCGGTCTTTTAGAAAATCTGCGGACATTTCGCATAAAACCGTTAAGCCAAGTATATTCGTGTTCAAAAGTATCCCGGAACATTGAATCATCATAAGTTGTTGCCATTGAATTTTGTGTCCTTATAAATCATAAATTACGCACATAAATACGTTTCCTTTAAATAGACACAAAAAAAAGAAAAAAGTTGCGGACTTTGTTAAAAATTAAAAAAAAATTCTCTCTAAAAATCTTTCTCAAAAAAAATCATTTTCTTAAAAGTGTTGAAGCCTCGACAAAAAAAACACTGCTCAAAATCCGTGCCGTCGCTTTGCTCTTAGGACAATTTTGACTCGCTTTCTTTTTCTTCGTGGCTTCAACCATTTTCCGCTTTGTTTTTCAGCTAATTTTTTAATTTTCCGTTTGCTAGATATGCTTTCCAGGTTGAGTCCAGCAAGGTATGAATGTCGGAATATTCAGGCTCCCAGCCAAGTTTTTCTCTTGCGTATGCTGAAGTTGCAACAAGCTCTGCAGGATCTCCAGGACGGCGTTCTACAAATTCAGCAGGAATTTCTTTTCCGGTGATTTTTCTTGCTTCTTCAAGCATTTCCTTTACAGAAACCCCAGTTTCGCTTCCAAGATTACAAATCAGACTTTCGTTGTTTTTAGAAATATAATCAAGCGCTTTTACGTGGGCTGCCGCCAAATCCGTTACGTGAACATAATCACGGATACAAGTTCCATCGCGCGTATCGTAGTCAGAACCAAAAACTTTCATTTTTGGACGCATTCCGCAGGCAGTTTCCATAATAACAGGCAAAAGATTGGCAGGATTTTGTTCAAGTCCGCACGGAAAACCTTCAGGATCATAACCCGCAGCGTTAAAATAACGAAGAGCCGCAAATTTCAAACCGCGGAGCTTGTCATACCAGGCCATAATTTCTTCAATATTTAATTTTGTAAATCCGTAGTAGTTTTCAGGATTTTTCGGATGAGCTTCATCAATCGGAAGATACTTTGGCTCTCCAAAAACCGCCGCGCTCGAAGAAAAAACCATATACTTGCAGTTATGCTTTACTGCCGAATTTAAAATATTGATAGTTCCGTTCAGGTTGTTAATTGAATATTTTTCCGGCTCAACCATAGACTCGCCGGCAGCCTTAAAAGCCGCAAGATGAATAAAAGCGTCAAACCCTTGCTCAAAAGCCTTATCCAAATCGCGTTCAATCAGAATATTTCCGTAAATAAAATCATTTTCCTTAAAAAGATTCTGCCGCAATCCCGAAGAAAGGTTATCAAAAACCGTAACTTTGTGCCCATTCTTCATCAACTGTTTTACAACGTGCGAACCAATATAACCGGCTCCGCCAATAACCAAAACTTTCATTTTTGTCTCCGTAATTTTTTTCGGCGGTCCGGCTTTCGCCGTCGCTATGTCCGCCCTTCCGCTTACGCTTCATTGTTTTGTGGCAGTTTCGACAAATCGCAACCGCCACAAAACAACTTCGGGGCTACCAGCGCTACCGCATTTTTTTCAAAATAGTATAAAACCAAAAAAGAACGCTAGCAAGTGCAGAAAAGTTTTTTAACAAAAATCTAAACCTTAAAAAGTTCAACTTCCTCATTGATTTTTTCAAGAGAAGAGCCAACTCCGTCCGAAAGTCCGTTCAATTTTTCGGCTTCCAGAGTTATTGAGCTTGCAAAACCGGCCATTTCGCTCACAAGCTGGCGCATTTTTGCAGCGCTTTCCTGCAAAGTTCTAGTTTCTGACAAAATAGTGCGGTTGTTTTCCTCAGTTTCGGCAGACGCATTCTTTACAGAATCGGAGCTTTCTTTTAACAAAGCCAAAGTTTCGCTTATCTGGCTTGAACCTTGCTTCTGCACTTCCATAGTTGAATTTATCGATTTTACAAATCCATCCGTTTTATGAATATTTTCAAAAACCGAATTAAACGCATTTTCAGAATCGCCAGAAACAAAAACAATTTCCGAAATCAAATCTCCAATTGCGCGCAACTGCTCGCCAATAACTTTTGACTGTCCGGAAGAAGTTTCCGAAAGTTTTCT